>JAQSDT010000683.1 GCA_029946075.1 bacterium
GTGCCCGATAGGGTGGAAATGGCCCGGACTCCCCGGCCGAGTGCGTTAGCCAGAGGATGGTCCTGCGATCCCCACCGGGCCCGGCGATCCTGGCCCGGTCGCTTTGGAGAGCGCGGTCGCCGCAGCGCGCCCGCTCACTTCATGATCGCTTCGACCTCGGTCCGAAATGCCTGGCGTGCGCCGTCGCGCGAATAGAACATGTGACCGCCGGGGTAGACCACGAGCTTTGCCCGCTCGGGTCCGGCAAAGGCCGGCAACTGGTCGAGCACGACCTTGGATGCGAAATACGGTGTGGCGAGATCGAACAGGCCGTGGCTGACCAGCAGCTTCATCTTCGGATCGAGCGCGAGGATCTGGCGCAGTTGCGAGACCGACTCGGTCGGATTTTGTCCGCGGCCGAAGTCCCACGCTCCGAACACCGAACCGTTGAGCAGGTGGTAAGAGCCGTCCGGCCGCCAGTTGAGTTTGCGCGTCGTGAGTTCGACCGCCGCGCTCGTCAGCGGCGCGGTCAGCGAATCGCCGGACGGATCGCCGAAGCGCGAGGAGTTTGAATCCGGATAGGGATCGTAGCCCATCACCGTCGCATCGTATCGCCCGGTCACGCGGCCGTTGCGGCGGTCGAACTCCCGGCGGAATTCGCCGACGTCGAAACGCCCGGCGAGCCTGCGGCTTACCGCCTGATCGATGCCGGTGAGCGAGGCGACCTTGTCGGCGAGCCTCGTCGTCGCCTCCTTGTCGGCCTGCCCCTTGACGAGATCGGAAATGAATTCGCCCTGAGCATAGCGCTCGACGTCGGCGAGATCGGCGCGTGACACCGGGCCCTTCATCTCCCGCGCCACCGCCGCCATGCTCGGCAGGCGGTGCATGTATTGCAGCAGGCTCGAGCCCGAAAAATCACGGTAGTCGAACAACGGCGACACCAGGATCAGCCCGCGCACGCCGACACCCTGCTCGGTCTGCAGGTTGCGCACGATCTTCGGCCCGCGAATGCCGCCATAGCTCTCACCGGTAATGTATTTCGGCGACGGCAGGCGGTCGTATTTTTCCAGCCAGCGCCGGATCACCAGCGCGATCGCACTGACGTCGCCGTCGACGGAATAGAAGCGCTTGCGCGCATCTTCGCCCGACGTCACGAAGCGGCTGTAGCCGGTGCCGACGGGATCGATGAAGACGAGGTCGGTAAAGTCGAGCCAGGTCTCGGCGTTCGGCAGCAGGTCCGGCGAAGCGGACGCCACCGCGCCCTCGCCGCCGATCGACAGCCGCCACGGCCCGGCATCGCCGAGTTGCAGCCAGGCGGAGGACGCACCGGGACCGCCGTTGAAGAAGAACGTCACCGGCCGCTTCGCGCGATCGGCGCCGTCGATTTGATACGAGGTGTAGGCGATGTCGGCCTGCGGCTCGCCCTTGTCGTCGAACAGCCGGATCGAGCCGGCGATGGCGCTGAAATCGAGCGTGCGTCCCGGCAGTGCCAGCGTGTGTTTTGTGGCGGCATCCGGGGGCAAGCGATGCTGCTCGGCGGAAGCCGACGATGCACTCGCGTCGCCGCGCGGGCCTCCGCCTCGCTGGCCCGACGGCAACGGTGACGGCGTCGCCGCGGGCTCCTGCCGTGTAGCAGCCTCCCGCGGAGGGCTGGCTTCCTGGGCACGCGCATGGAATCCGCTCAACGCGATCAGCGCAACAGCGACCATCATGTGCGGTCGGGCCGCCAATCGAAATGCCATGCCGTTTACTCCCTGTGTCACGCGATTGACCGGCGCGGACTCGATTTCAAGATTGCGACAGCCTGCCGGTGGTACACAACAGCAGGGACGGAGCCGAAATCACAATCCCGACAGTATCCTGTGAGAGCCTCCACACGCACCGCGGGCATGCTTGTCCCGGTCGTGCAATCGATGGTATCGGTCGGTTCAACCGCAGGACCGGCCGAATCCGGCCAGAATTTTTTGATCCATCCATGAAACCAAAAGGATGCTGGCGCGACTAAACAACCTGCGCTCTCCGATGGGGTCCCATTATGAAACGTACGATTGCTGTCTGTCTTGGCCTGCTGGCGCTGGCCTCTCCGGCCGCGGCCCAGTCGCCGGTTGCGATCGTCGAGGAAATCCAGGGCAAGGTCACCGGCGCGGAATTCATGGACTACGTGACGCCGAAATCCGTCATCAAGATCGGCGACGACGGCTCGGTGGTCATTTCCTATCTCAACTCCTGCCGCCGCGAGACCATCAGCGGCGCCGGCACCGTCATTATCGGCACCGATGAAAGCAATGTTCAGCTTGCCGAGGTCAAGGCCGAGAAGACCAACTGCGACTCAAGGCAATTGAATGCGACCACGCGTGAGACGCGAGAAGCCGCCGCCGCCGTGGTTCGCAGCGCG
Organism: bacterium; assembly: GCA_029946075.1. Classification (GTDB taxonomy): domain Bacteria; phylum Pseudomonadota; class Alphaproteobacteria; order Rhizobiales; family Xanthobacteraceae; genus Bradyrhizobium. The sequence continues at coordinate 2,375 of JAQSDT010000683.1, forward strand.
AACAGCGCCGCGCCGGTCGCAACGCCGCCGCTGACGCTCTACGGCGCCTCGCCCTTCATCGAGGCCAAGGGGCGCGGCAAGCTGATCCTCGAACGTCTCGATGTCAAAGGCGAGCGCGTACAGGTCGACCTCGAAGGCCGGCAATTCAAGGGGCGGTTCTACGATTTCGCCGGCACCGGCCGCGCGCTGACGCCCGGCGGCCTCTATGCTGCATCGTTCGGCCCGTCGAAGGTCGTATTCCGCGTCGACGCACAAGCCAAACCCGGCGCCACTGCGATCGTCGGCCGGCTGGTCCGCATGGAATGATCGCAGCAGGTTTGCCCCATTGAGGATCAGGCGGACCACGCGCGACCGCTTGGTGATCGCCGCGATCGCGCTGGCCTGCGCGGCGGCTTCGGTATCCCCTGTCGCACGGCCGATCCGCGGACTCTCGCTCGATATTCTCACGGCGCTCCGCTGGGAGATATTCGGTCACCGGCACGATCCCGCCGCCTCGCCCGCGGTCGTCGTGGCGCTCGACGAGGAAACGCTGCGCGCAGCCCCGTTCAACGGCTCGCCGATGCTGACCTGGACCGGCGAGATCGGCCGGGTGCTCACCGCGACGCTGGAGGGCGGCGCGAAGGTCGCCGGTTTCGACGTCGTGGTGCAGCGATCGATCGAGCAATCCGAGATTCCCTTTGCCGGCGGCCTGCTCGGCGACAAGGTCCGCGGTTTCGACCGCGACTTCCTGCGCGCGCTCGCCGGCGGCGCGGCGTCCGGCAAGGTGGTTCTGGGCGAAGTACTCGGCGGCAACCAGCCGGTCAGGCCATCGCAGGGACAGCGCGTCGCGGTACGCCAGCAGCAGAACATCCGTCCGCTCAACGTGCACGTCGACAATGACGACGTCGTGCGGCGCCTGCCGCTCAGCTTCACCGTGGACGGCACAAGGACCTCTTCGCTGGCGGTCGAACTGGCGTCGCGGGCGCTCGGCGCCACCCCGGAGCTCGACGCGCGCGGCCGGATGACGCTGGCCGGCTACCGGATTCCCGGCCGGGTGCCGAATACGATGACGCTGAATTTCGAGGGTGGCGCCGATGACATTCCGACCTTCTCGTTTGCCGATCTGCGCGCCTGCGCCGTCAAGAACGACAAGGACTATTTCAAGCGCTGGTTCGACGGCAAGGTGGTGATCTTCGGCACCGTGCTCGACATCGAGGATCGCCGCTTCACCTCGAAGCGCTTTGCGACCGGAATCGAGGGCGCGCGTACGCCGCGCTGCGCGGCGGAAAGCACGCCGGCTACCGCGGGCCTCCGCACCAGCACGATCGCGGGCGTCTATATCCACGCCACCGCCGTCAACAATCTGATCGCGCACAACGGCGTGGTCGAGCCCGGACCGTTGTTGCGCCTGCTGATCGCCACGCTCATCGCCGCGCTCGCCGCGGTGGCGGCCTGGACTTTCCGTCCCCCGATCGCCTTCGCTTCCTGGACAGCCATGATGATCCTTGGCGTCGCCGGCGCGACGATCGCCTTCAACTATGCCCTCGCGCTCCCGGTCGTCGAACCCGTGCTGGCGAGCCTCGCCGCGATGGCGGCCACCATCGGCTTCCGTTTCGTCGTCGCCGACAAGGACCGCCGCCTGCTGCAAAAGAGCTTTGCGCTCTACCTCGCCCCGCACGTCATCAACCGGATGCTGTCGTCGAGCAAATTGCCGGAACTCGGCGGCGAGACCCGCGAGGTCACGGCGTTCTTCTCCGACATCGAGGGCTTCTCGCTGATCTCGGAGAAGATGTCGCCCGACAGCCTGATGACGCTGATGAACGAATATCTCTCGGCGATGACCGACGTGATCGAGAGCCATGGCGGCTATGTCGACAAATATATCGGCGACTCCATCGTGGCGGTATTCGGCGCGCCGGCCGACGACCCCGACCACGCAGCCAACGCGGCGCGGGCGGCACTCGCTTGCTGCACAAGGCTCGCCGAACTCAATGCCTCCTCGCCGACGTTTCAGCAATCGAAGCTCGCGCAACGGATCGGGATCAATTCCGGCGAGGCGCTGGTCGGTAATTTCGGATCGCAGCGGCGCTTCAACTATTCGGTCATGAGCGACGCGGTGAACCTGGCATCACGTCTGGAAGGCGCCAACAAGTTCTACGGCACGACTGTGATCGCCTCCGAGACGACGGTGGCGCTGGCCGGCGATGCCTTTGCCTGGCGCGAGCTCGACGCCATCAGGGTCAAGGGGCGAACCCAGGCGCTGAAAATCTACGAATTGCTGGCGCTGTCGGGGGAGCTCGAAACGTCCCGAAAGGCCCTGATGGCCTCTTACGCCGAAGGGCTGGCGCATTGGCGCGCCCGTGAATTCGAGCTCGCCGCAAGGCAGTTCGGCCAGTCGGCCGAAATCGACCGGCCCGCCGCGCTGTTCTGCGCGCGCGCCAGGGAATTGGCCCAGAACCCGCCCGGCACCGAGTGGGATCCGATCCGGTCGCTGCAGGAAAAATAGCGCAACCTGACGCGCCGATGACCGCCGGTTTACGTTACCGGCCATAACCGCTACCCCTTGCATCTCGACAAGCCCTGCCAAGGTGTATAGACGAGCGCGGCGCAATCCGGCGCCTTGTGTAAGAGTTCGCCGCCCGATGACCAGCCCCAAGCGATACGATCGGATCGCGTTCGTCGCGAGCGCCAGCGCGGAAGCGCAGGCGGCACTGGCGCAACTGACCGACACCTATGGCAATCATCCGGCCACCGACGCCGACGTCATCGTCGCGCTCGGCGGCGACGGCCTGATGCTGCAGACGCTGCACGACCACATGCGTTCGGGAAAGCCGATCTACGGCATGCATCGCGGCACCGTCGGCTTCCTGATGAACGAATTCTCCACCTACGATTTACATACCCGGCTGGCGGCCGCGCGTGAATCGCTGATCAATCCGCTGCTGATGCGCGCCACCGACGTGCACGGCACGATCCATCTGCATCACGCCATCAACGAGGTCGCGCTGTTTCGCCAGACCAATCAGGCGGCGCATCTGCGCATCCTGATCGACGAGCAGGAGCGGATGGCGGAACTGATTTCCGACGGCGTCCTGGTGGCGACGCCCGCCGGCTCCACCGCCTATAACCTCTCGGCGCAGGGACCGATCCTGCCGATCAATGCGGCGCTGCTGGCGCTGACGCCGATCAGCCCGTTCCGCCCCCGGCGCTGGCGCGGCGCCCTGCTGCCGAACACCGCCTTCGTGGTGATCGAGGTGCTCGAAGGCGAGAAGCGCCCCGTGGCGGCCGCGGCCGACCATGACGACGTCCGCGACGTCCGCCGCGTCGAGGTGCTGTCCGACAAGACGATCTCGATGCGGATGCTGTTCGACCCCGGCCACAGCCTCGAGGAACGGATCCTGCGCGAGCAGTTCGGGCATTAATACGGGGCTTGAATACAGGGCCCGCGCCGGGCCGAAGCCCCCGGTTTCGCAACCATTCATTAACTGCCTGCGCGATATGGTTAACGCCGGGTATACCGTTTTACCCGGTATGCGCCTGAGGCGGGACCATGTATCGCATCGACTTCAACAAGCTGCGATTTCTGATTTGCGACGACAATCCGCACATGCGCCGCATCCTGCGGACGCTGCTGCATTCGTTCGGCGCACGCGAAGTCTATGAAGCCGAGGACGGCGCCACCGCGCTGGAAATGTACAGCCATTACGTGCCCGACATCGTCATCACCGACTGGGCGATGCCGATCTTCGACGGCCTCGAACTGGCGCAGATGATCCGGCAGCCCGACTCCAAGGGCAACCCCTACGCACCGATCATCATGCTGACCGGCCATTCGGAAAAGCGCCGCGTCACCTTCGCGCGCGATGCCGGCGTCACCGAATTTCTCGCCAAGCCGATCTCGGCCAAGGGCCTGTACCAGCGCATTCTCAACGTCGTCGCCAGTCCCCGCCCCTTCATCAAGACCAAGACCTATTTCGGCCCGGACCGGCGGCGCAACACCGCCAACGCCTATATCGGCCCCGAGCGGCGCGTCGGCGGCGAGATGGAAGTCCTGCAACAGCCGTCACTGCTCGACAAGGCGCGTTCGAGCGTCTAGTGCGAGCCTGGAGACACCATCATGGCCAAAGAAAAGCCCGGCACGCTGCAGATCAAATCGTTCGGCGACCACCATGTCATCACGCAGCCCAATCCGCTGCGACGGGTGCTGCTGCGGGTGCCCGAGTCCGATCTCGACGATCCCGTCGGCCGCGCGGAAAAGGCGCTCGCGGGATTGTCGGGCGAATTCAAGAACTGGATGGCGATCGAGGCCGACCGCCTCTCGGCCGCACATGCCGCGATCCTCCGTGACGGCTTCACCGACGACAATCGCGACGAACTGTTTCGCGCCGCCCACGACATCAAGGGCGATGCGGCGACCTTCGGCTTCCCCTCGGCCGCCGCCGCCGCCGACAGCCTCTGCCGCATCGTCGAGCACGCGCCCGACCTCGACCTCGTGCCGGCCGACCTGATCAGGCATCACATCAACGCCATCCAGGCGATCGTGCGCGAGCGCACCAAGCTCGACACCGCCGCGACCGCCAGCACGCTCAGCCGTCAGCTGCGCGGCATCGCCGACCAATTCCTGCTGCAGGCCAATCGCGACCGCCCCGAGCACCTCGAAGCGATCATGGCGCCGAGCATCGTCCCGGCGGAGTAGGCACCACTCACGCCTTCGTCATCCCGGCGAACGCCGGGATCCATAGCCACCGAAGCTTGTTTTGCGAAGATCCTCAGCCGCCCTGCCTCATCGAGAGAGCAGCGCGGTATGGGTCCCCGCGTGCGCGGGGACGACGGCTGATGATATGGTGGCCGGATTGGCTTACGCCGCGATCAGATCGTGATCGAGATCCAGATCGAACGGCGCGATCGTGTCTTCGGCGATCAGTTCGTCGCAGAACAGACGGGCTTCCTCGCGCGCGGATTCGGTGGCGAAGCGGCGCAGCAGGATCAGCAGCGGCTCGGCGGCCGATGGATCGGTCGCGCAATGGGTGAGCACGCGCTCGACCATACGGCGGCGGAGTCGCGCCGCACCGCCGACCGTGTCGACGTAGCCGGTCTCGTGGCTGACTTCGAGCGCGACACGGAACGCACCGAAGGTCGATTCCGGGAAACCTGCGCGGATCAGCAGGGCTTGCAGGCTGGCGCCGCCGCGGTCGTGCAGCAGCGCGGAGACCCGCGCCAGCGGCAGGTCGGCGAGCTCGGCCAGCGAGGCGTCGAACAGGTCCATATTGCCCGACAGCAGCGCGCGCAGGATCAGCCCGGCGTTGAGCTGGCCGGTGGCGCGCAGGTGCTTGACGAGGCCTTCCATCTCGTCGCCGCGCGAGCGCGCCGCGATGTTGACGGTCGAGCGTTCGCGCGCTTCGGTGGCAAGACGCCCTGCCCGGTCGGCGCTGAGCCAGTTACGGGCGACGACGAATTGCGCCAGCGTGTCGGAGAGCTTGGCAACCAGCGCCATCCTTGTGGCGGCAGGCAGGCCTTCCAGCACCAGCATCGATTCACGGATCGCGGCCAGATGGCCATGCCGCTCGACGATGCGGTCCCACGAGAACGGCGCCAGCTCGGCATAGGCGTTTTCGATCAGCTCGAGCGCTGCGGCCGGCGAGCCGACTTCGGCAATCGCGGCAGAGACCGAGGTCGGCAGGTTGATGCGGCGCGCGATCGCGCATTGCGTCTCGCTGTTGCCGGTGGCGACGATGTCGACGAGGTCGGCGTCGATCAGAAGCGGGGAATGTTCGAGAACCGGCAGCGCGATGGAAACCTGGTCGAGCGCCAGCGCCTGCACGATGGCGGCGGGGGCTTCCGAACTGCGGGCAAAAGTTTCGGCCATCGCCAGCCGAACCAGCGGCGACGGATCGTCGAGCAACATCAACAGCGCGCCTTCGGCGGCTGCACGATCGTCCTCGGTGAGATCTGAAATCAACCAGGCCCGCGCCAACGCCCGCGTCGCCTCTGCCCGCTCGCCTGCCGGAGCGGTCCGTATCCAACTGATGAACTGCCGAACGATCATGGTCCTGGCTTACGCAACCTGAGACGACATCGTGACGCGATGCCACTGTCAGAAAAAATAAACCATGACGCTTAACAAAGGGTTCACCATAAACGGCTGGTTTTATTGACGTTTTGTTAAGGGTGGGACGACGGGAGAAGCTTCGGGCGGGCTGAGCGATAGCGAGCCCACCATTTCGCGACGAAGGCTGTGGATAGGGGGTGGGCACGCTATCGCTTTGTCCACCCTACGGTTTCGTCAGCCCTGGCTGAACGTACCGCTGCGATCGCTGAAGAGATCGAGCCGGCCCGGCGCGCGCACTTCAGGTATCTTCGTCAGTGCTGCCGAAGCATCGGAGGTTGTCGTTGCTGACGCAACCGAGCTTGCTGACGCAACCGAGGTCAGCGACGAACCCCTGCCCCACAATTCCTGCACCGCCGGCGAGATCGGCTGTGTGCGTTCACCCGCCTGGAACAGCGAGCGGAAGATCGGCTCCGGCGGCGCCGAAGCCGTCTGCATATTGGCTTGCGTCGCCGCCGCGACCGGCGTCACCGCGCGCGAATCCGGGAAGCTCGACAGATATGCCGCGTTGTCGATCGCGGGCGCTGCCGCTACCGGTGCGGCGCTGGCGACCGCGACGCGCTTCGGCAGATCGCCGCCAGCTGCCGCCATGGCCGTACGCGTGGCCGGCGAATTCGCCGCCGCCGCGTAGCGCGTGTTCAGCACCGAATAGACCTGCGAGACACTGCGCGGCTGCCCGGAGCGATCGTAGAAGATCGACTGGTTGGCCGCGGCGGCATTCGGAAACATCCGAACGGCGGATGCGTTCGGATTTTCCTCGGCGTTCTGGATCAGTTTACCGGCACCGCCGACCCCCATGAAATGCGCCATGTAGAGTTCGGAATCGGTCGGGCGGCGGCCGATCTTGCCGGTCAGCTTGAAGCTGTTGGATTGCGTCAGCACCGCCGCCATCGAGGAAGCAGCCTCGGGATCGTTGCGCAGCTGCATGATCGCCGCGCGCGCATTGGGATCGCTCACCGAATAGCCGCCGGAGGGATTTTTGGTGATGGCGTCGGCATATTTGCCGTAGCCGAGCTGGGCTCCCGCTTCCTTGACCGTGCCGAGCCAGGTCTGGTCGATGAACTGGAACAGCCCCCGCGCCGACGACGTCGTCGCCGCCGCCTTCGGGTTGAAGTTGGATTCCATCTTCGCGGTGGTGAGCAAATATTCGAAGCTGGCCCCGGTGGTCGAGGCGGCCTGCTTGATCGAGCCGGCAATCCGCGCGCGCGTGGGATCGACACCTGCAGCCGTGGCGTTTGTTGTGTCGACGGCCATGTCTCTGGTGCCCCGCTCGCGAAACCGCGCGGATTCTCGGCGCTGGCTATCAGCGCTTATGCGGAATCAAGACTGGAGCACTTATGGTTAATGGCGGGTTAAGGGATCGCGAACGTCACTTGCGATAGACCTGCCCCGGATCGAACTGCCGGTCCGCATCCACGAAGGATACGCGCGCTCCACCATCGGCGGATTCGATCCTGCGATAGAAGCAGGAGTGGCGCCCGGTGTGACAGGCCGCGCCCCGCTGATCGACCTTGATCCAGATCGCATCCTGATCGCAGTCCATGCGCATTTCGACCACGCGCTGGGTCTGACCTGAAGTCTCACCTTTTCGCCATAACGCATTGCGCGAGCGGCTGAAGTACCAGGCGTCGCCGCTGGCAATCGTCTTGCGCAAGGCCTCGTCGTTCATGTGCGCGACCATCAGCACGTCGCCGGTCGCGGCGTCCGTTGCAACGCAGGTCACGAGGCCGGACGCGTCGAATTTGGGCTGGAAGGTCAGCCCCTCTTCGCGCTCTTTGGTATTGGCAGACGTCGACACGGTGAACCTCGAAAAGTCTTCAGCGAGGTTACCGGTTCAGCCCTCGCACCAGGGAAAGGAAACGCTGCTGCTCGGCCGGATTGTCGCGGAACATTCCGGTGAAGCGGCTGGTGAACGTCATCGCGCCATGCTTGGCGACGCCGCGCACCGACATGCAGGTATGCTCCGCCTCGATCAGCACGGCAACGCCGCGGGGCTTCAGGACCTCGTCGATCGCGGCGGCGATCTGGGCGGTCAGATGCTCCTGGGTCTGCAGGCGGCGGGCGAAGATGTCGGTCAGGCGCGCCAGCTTCGACAGGCCGACCACCCGCTCCACCGGCGTATAGGCGATGTGCGCCCGGCCGTAGAACGGCATCATGTGGTGCTCGCACTGCGAGGTGAATTCGATGTCGCGGACCAGGACGAAATCGTCATAGCCGGCAGTCTCGCCAAAGGTGCGGTCGAGCACCTCGGCCGGGCACTGGTGGTAGCCTTGGTAGAGTTCGTCGAACGCCTCGACCACGCGGCGGGGGGTATCCAGCAGGCCCTCACGGGTCGGATTCTCGCCGATATAGCTCAAAAGGGTGTGGACGGCCTGTTCGGCCTCGGCGCGCGACGGGCGCGGCTGGTCGGCGCGGACGGCGGCGGCAAGGAATTCGGCCGGATCGAGCTCGGCAGGACGGGCGGTATCCGGCGCCACGTCGGGGGATTTGACTTCCGAAGGCTTGCGGAGGGATTTGATCAATGCGTCCATGTCTTCTCCGTTCGACCGGCCTGCTGGGGCCGGAGTGTCACCGGGCAGACGGGGCGTTTTTCACCGCCGGGCGCCTGAGTCCCACCACAAGATACGATGGCGGCCGATCGGGTTTCGAGTTCGGTCCGCCGCTTCGAGTGGCTCTGGCGAACAGCCGGGCTGTTTTTCCGCCACTCAAGTCCATATATAGGACGCTGAAACCCGGCCGCCAAGGGCACTATCGACGGAGCGCTCGCGACCCGCGGGCTAGGAACCCTTACTGCCATGCTGAACGACATCTATAACAAGCGGATCATCGAACTGGCGGGCAATATTCCGCGACTCGGCCGCCTCCCCGACCCCCACGCCAGCGCCACCGCCCATTCCAAGCTGTGCGGCTCGACCGTCAAGATCGACCTCAAGATGGAAGGGCCGGTCGTCACCGACTTCGCCCATGACGTGAAGGCCTGCGCGCTCGGCCAGGCCTCTTCCTCGATCATGGCGAGCCACGTGGTCGGCTCAACCGCGAGCGAATTGCGCGACTTACGCGAAACCGTGCGCAAAATGCTCAAGGAAAACGGCGAACCGCCGCAGGGCAAATGGGGCGATCTGGCTCTGCTCGAACCGGTTCGGGACTACAAGGCGCGCCACGCCTCGACCCTCCTGACCTTCGACGCCGTGGTCGACGCCATCGGCCAGATCGAAGCGAAGGAAGAACACCCGGCGCCGGCGCAGGGCTGAGGCCTCAGCGTCATTCCGGGGCGATGCGCCGCATCGAACTACGGGGCGCTCATGCGCCCCTGAGAATCTCGAGATTCCGGGTTCGCTTCGCGCCCCGGAATGACGGACTCAATACTTACTGCTGCTGCGGCTGAACCGGCGCCGTCGCGGCGCCGCCGGTCGGGACCGCCGCCTCGGCGGTCTTGGTCGACTTCGCCGGCTGCTCCTGCACTTCGCCTTCGACGGCGGAACTGACGAAGCGGTCCTGGGTCGGCTTCGGCGATTTCCCTTCGGCCATCGGCACCGTCGCAAGATCGTGCGGCAGCACGTCGGCGACGGCATCGGTCGTCATCAGATTGGCCTGCCGCAACTCATCGCGCGACATCTCGTGCAGATCTTCCCACGGCGGAACGCTGAGCGCGAGCGCGAGCAGATCGCCGGTACCGCCCATCTCGAAGGTGTATTTGGCGAGGCGGCCGATGTCGCGCTCCACGATCATCAGGTCCTGCGCGGAATAGCTCGCGGCCCTGGCATCGTCGGCGCGATCGCCCATCCAGATCTGGTGCACGCGGATATGCGCCGACGGCGGCACGTAGCGCGTCTTGCCCGACAGCAGCAGGAACACGCACATCGACTCGCAATAGGCTTCCGGCGCAACGGTGGCGCGACCGCCCGCCGCCGAGGCGCGCACGTTGATGCCGACCGTGGTCCTGGCGCCGAGGCTGCGGAACTTGCGGCCAAGCGCGATGGAGTCGTTGACCGAGCCGCCGCTGGAATCCAGCACGATGGTCGCGTCCGTGAGCTGGCGCTCTCTGGCGAAATCGTCGAAGGCCTTGGGACTGTCCGACGTGACGATGCCGACGGCGGTGACCCACCCCCGGCAATCGGGCTCGCACGCGACCCAGGCGAAATGCATCGGTTGTTTGCGTTCTTCGAGGGAGCCGCCGGCATGTGCCTGATAACCCGGCGTCGCAATCGCGCCGGGCACTGCGAGACAAAAGGCGGTGGCGCCGAGAAGCGCCCAGCCGCGAATTCCTTGCGACCTCAACCTCAATTTGGTTCCTTCCCCCAAGCCCGATCGACGGGCAACGGCAACGGTCCCAGTTCAACGCCACACGAGCCTGTCATCGAAGCGTTAGCAAAACGGTAACCGTGCTGACATGTATCGTCCAGAGGACCTTTGCTGCACCGCTTCGGCGACGAAGCGATAGTTGCGGAGTGTGGCGCAAATATCTGCGCGAACTCGGTTCCTCGCTTTGGAACTCCCGTAGAATTGCGTACATAGTCCGGCATGCCGCCCGCCGATCACTCATCGCCCCCGCACCAACAATGCACGGACTGTGCCAGCGGAATCGCGCGGCTGCCGCGCAACGCGGGACGCGGTCTGATCTGGATTTACCGGCACACGCTGTCGCCGCTGGTCGGCTACAATTGCCGGCACCTGCCGACCTGCTCGGTCTATGGCGACGAAGCGATCGAGCGTTTCGGATTGTGGGGCGGCGGATGGATGACGCTGGCGCGGATCCTGCGCTGCCAGCCCTTCGGCACGTCCGGCATCGACAACGTGCCGTCCGCGCGACCCGAAGGCGCGCGATGGTATCTGCCATGGCGTTACGCGCGCTGGCGCGGCGTCAACGGAAGCTGACGTGCGAAGCAGTTCCGCCTAGCGCTGCCAGAAGAAGAAGCCGCCCCTCGGCTGCGGCTTGACCTCCGCGGGCGGCCGCGGCTTGCGCGGGCGCGGCGGTGGCGGCGGCGGTTCCGTCGACGAGGTCGCATCGGGGCTTGCCGAACCGTCGTCGGGCAACCTGACCGACAGCAGCAAATTCGATTCATTCTTGCGCCAGCGATAGCCGATGCCGAAATCGATCGGCTGCGCGCGCTGGAACAACGCTGCGTAGGAGTCCTGATAGCGGCCGGGGAATTCGTCAATCGGCCCGAGATAGCGGCCGAACGGAAACTGGCGCCACTTCTTCGGACTGTAATAGGTCAGCGGGATACCGGAATCGTCCTGGATGATGGTGGCGCTGTTGGCGAGGATGAAGTCGCGCACGGTGGTGAAGTTGCCGGAGTACAGCAGGTACGACGCGCTCTTGATCAGGCTGTTGCCGGGCGCGAGCGTCGCGCAGAACTTCAGGAAGCCACTCGCCTTGACGCCGGAATTGGAGAGATCGGTCGAGAAATAATACAGCGTCTTCTCGACGCCGTCGGGGCCGGCGAACAGGATCCGCGTGCCGCGCACCGCATTCGGCCCGGCGTTCTCGCTGGCGTAATAGGCGGCGCCTTTGTCGTCGAGTGCGACCGCGCCGACGCTCTTGATGGTCATGCCCGAGCGCGCCAGGAACACGTAGAGCACCGGCAACGTACCGCTGATCTGCCCGGCCTGAAGATCGGTCTTCATCTGCTTGGTGATGAAGAAGCTGAAGCTCAGGATCGATCCCAGCGACCGCTCGACGCTGTAGAGCGCCGCACCGACGCCGCCGCGCGGCAGCCTGGTCAGGTCCGGCACCGAGCCCGGCGGCTCCAGCGCGCTCAGCACATAGGTCGTTGCCTTGGAATAGAATGCGTTGGCATAGAGAAAATCCGGGCCGGAGAACATGTAGAACATGGTCGGCCGCGGCGCCGCCAGGTTGGTTTCCGACCAGGCGCGGATTTTCGAGGTCTGGCGCTGTTCGAGCTGGCCGAACGCCGTATCGAAGAATTTCGCATGTCGCTGCCAGGACGGATCCCTGGTGAGCGGCGTCAGCGGCGAATCCGCCGACGGCATCATGCCGGCGAGAAACTTTGCGGTGTCGTCGGGCGTTGGCGACTGGGCACGGACGGGAACCGCAGCGGCCAGCAACACGGCGGCAACAAGCGTCGCAACTCGCAGGAAGGGCTTCATGTTCATTCGCGACCCGAAGATGCGGCCACCGGGCCAGGGCCTGTTCGCTCGCGGAAGACGGCGTAAATCAGAAGGCCTGAAAACATGATCAAAATACCAAGGGCCGACTGCAATGGCCGTTCGGTCAAAAGATAGTACATCATGAAGCCGGTCACGAGCAGGAAAACCACAGGGGTCACCGGGTATCCCCAGGCGCGATAGGGCCGCGGCAGATCGGGATGCGTGATGCGCAGCTTGATGACGCCGAGCACGGTGAAGAACGAACAGAACAGCAGCGAGAACTGGATGAAGTCGAGCACCGCCTCGAAGCTGCGCGTGAACAGCATCAGGCTGGCGATCGTGAGCTGGAACAGGATGGCGTAGGCCGGCGCACCGCCGGTCGAGCGGCGCGAAAACGGCCGCAGCACCGGAATATCCTCGCCCATCGTCATCATGACGCGCGGCCCGATCCACATCATCGCGCTGATCGAGGAGATCAGCCCGAAGCAGATCATGGCGCCGACGATACGGCCGCCGAATTCGCCGAAGATGTAGCTGCCGGAAATGCGGGCGACGTCGAGTTGCCCCGCGAGCTTGTCGATCGGCGCGGTGTGCATGAACACGACATTGAGCGCGACATAGAGCACCAGCACGATCAGCGTGCCGAAGAACATCGCGCGCGGCACGTTGCGCTCCGGCGATTTCATCTCGCCGATGATGTAGGTCGCCGCATTCCAGCCCGAGAACGAATACATCACGAAGACGAGGCTGATGGCGAACGGCGCGCTGACGACGTGGGAGAAGTCGGAGGCCTGCGGGGTGAACGACACCGGCTGCGCCGTGCCGACGACGAAGCCGCAGGCCAGGAACGCCACGATCAGCAGCACCTTCAGGATGGTCGCGACCAGCTGGAAGGTCGACGAATGCCGGACGCCCGTGAGTTGCACCAGCGACACCAGCCAGACCACGGCGATCGCCAGCGCCAGTGGCGGCGCGTTGGGGAAGACCGACTTGCCGTACTCGCCGAACGCCATGGCGGCCAGGGCCACCGGCGCCGCGAAGCCGACGGTGGCCGATACCCAGCCCGCCACGAAACCGAAGGCCGGGTGGAAGGCCCGGCCGAGGAAATTGTACTCGCCGCTCGAGCGCGGAAACATCGCGCCCAGCTCACCATAGGAGAACACCCCGCACAGCGCGACGATGCCGCCGATGGTCCACAGCAGCACGATGGAGAAGCCCGAGGGGATGTCCTTGACCTGAAAGCCGAGGCTGGTGAAGACGCCGACACCGACCATGTCGGCCACCACGATCGCGACCGCGACCAGCACTGAAACGGTGGAACCGCCGCCGGGGAGACCCGGTACAGCCGCGCGTTCCGTCTCTGATGCCGCCATGTCGGTTCGTACCTTCAGCCGCCGCACGCCTGAACGCCTGCATGGTGCAGGCTGGCGTCGCCCAATTCAAGCAGCGTTAACAATGGTTTAAAATGGGACATCAAATCGGTTTCATAATACCGGCGACGACCTGACCCCGCCACCGGACCACTACTGGATTGCGAAAACATCGTGTCGGTCCCACAATCGCGACACGATTGCATGGTCTCCTAAGAGCTTCCGGAGGTGGGGAGTTTTTCCGGAAGCTTAACGATGGATCCCTATGCAAGACGGATCTTTGGGCGATCCTTGGGGCAGCGGGTGGATGGTCGGAGCTAATCCGAAGTTCATAGCGGTTGATCGGCCGGGCCGGGCCCAGCGCCCGGCAAGGCAGCGCCGCGACCTGCCCGCTCGATGGCACTGGGCCGCGATGGCTGCCCTCTTCGTGCCGCTGTCTCTCGTCCTGGTTCAATGCGGCAAGGCGCCCAACGCCGGCGCGATCGCCGCCAATGCCGAGGGCGCGCGGTCGAACGTCGCCAAGACCACCGCGGCGAGCTTCGACGATCGTTTCCCGCAGCCGCAATTCGCCGACCGCTTCCCGACCGCCAATGAAAGCCTGCCGCAGGTGCAGCGACAGGTCGCGCTGGCGCCGCAGCAGCGCACGGTACGAACCGAGCAGGTGCGGGTCGCCTCGCTGGGGCCGGCGCTCGACCTGCCCCGCCCGAGCGAACGCGAAGAACTGACCAGGCTGGTCAGCATGAAATCCTCGGCCTTCCCTTATTTCGGCACCAATCCGCGTTCGGAAGAGCCGTTCCTCAACATCTCCAAGGGCGACCGCAAGGGCCGCCGCAGCTATAACGGCCGCGTCTATTGGCAGGACGAGACCTACAACGACAGCCGCGTGCTGGTGCACGTCCCCGAGACGTTCAACGCCCGCAAGCCGGGCGTGATCGTGGTGTTCTTCCACGGCAACGGCGCGACGCTGGAGCGCGACGTCCGCGACCGGCAAATGGTGCCACAGCAGATTTCGGATTCCGGGGTCAACGCCGTGCTGCTCGCGCCGCAGCTTGCGGTGAACGCCGCCGATTCCAGCGCCGGCAAGTTCTGGGAGCCGAACGGCTTCAAGCGCTTCATGGATGAATCGGCCAGCCACCTCGCCCGCCTCACCGGCGATCCCAAATCGGCGCAGGCCTTCGCCAACATGCCGATCGTGATCGTCGGCTACAGCGGCGGCTTCCTGCCGGCCGCCTGGAGCCTCGAGGTCGGCGGCGTGACCTCGCGCGTCCGCGGCGTGTTCCTGCTCGATGCGGTCTATGGCGAACTCGACAAGTTCGCGACCTGGATCGAAAAGAACCGGAGCGGCTTCTTCGTCAGTTCCTACACCCGCTACACCAAGCGGCGCGACCTCGAACTGATGGAAATGCTCCGCGACAAGGGCATCACCGTGACCGAACACATGGACGGACCGTTGCGCCCGGGCAGCGTGGTGTTCGTGCAGACGCCTGATGGTATCACCCACCGCGATTACGTCACCCACGCCTGGACCGAACATCCGGTCAAGGAAGTGCTGGTCAAGATGGCGGCCTCGCCGGCGCTGACGCGCATGGCCAGCGCGCCCTGGGCGGCGAACCGGTAACCGGTTCCTGCATTCTTTCAACGCGACCGAATTGTGGTGTTGATGGCCGCACAAACGGCAACGCTTTGCGTTGTACGGCGCACGCTCCCGCCATAGGGTGCGGCCATCGGGCGACACAACTTCTGGGGACGGACGTTGCGGGAAGGCTTATACACAGCTGAATTCCATACCGTACATGGGACCGGCACCGGCGTGATCTACGCCGTCAACGGCAAGCTGCGCGGCGGCAATTCCGCTTTCGCCTTCCTCGGCAACTACACCGAAAAGCCCGACGGCATCCACGTCAAGGTGACGACGCAGCGCCACAACGCCGATCCCGCGTTCAAACCGCTGTTCGGCAGCGACATGATCACGCTGACGCTCAAGGGTACCGACAACGGCAACATGGTCGACTTCGAAGGCGCCCCGCTGCAACTGCCCGGCGTGACCTTCAAGGCGATCCTGACGTGGATATCGGACTAGGCCACGTCCACGCAGATGCCGCGCGGGGCCTGGTGAAGATCACCTCTACTGCCGCAAGCGCGACAAGCGCCACGGCAACATAGCCGTATGATTGATTTGATGCCGCAAAGCGGCTTCGACCGCCCCCCGGGTTTATCGCGCCAATATCTGCAAAATTGCCCGATTGCAGGAGCCGAATCCCCTGCTATACCGCTGTTCCCGCTTACCTGCGCTCGTTCGCAGGAGTGAGCATTAGGAGACTGATATGCCTGACCAGAATACGCCCGCATCGGGATTCCAATTTGGCCTTGCCAACCTCAAACCAGCCGAACCCGAAATGAAGGTCACCGTCACCTTCCCCGATGGCGCCAGGCGCGAATATCCGAAGGACACCACCGGCTTCGACATCGCCAAGGGCATCTCGCCGTCGCTGGCCAAGCGCACGGTCGCGATGGCGCTCGACGGCGTGGTCGCCGATCTCAACGATCCCGTTTCGAGCGATGCGAAGATCGAGCTGATCAACCGCGACGACCCCCGCGCGCTGGAACTGATCCGGCATGACGCGGCGCATGTGCTGGCGGAAGCCGTGCAGGCGCTGTGGCCGGGCACGCAGGTCACGATCGGCCCGGTCATCGAGAACGGTTTCTATTACGACTTCTTCCGCAACGAGCCGTTCACGCCGGAAGATTTCGCCGCGATCGAGAAAAAGATGCGCGAGATCATCGCGCGCGACAAGCCGTTCACCAAGGAAGTCTGGTCGCGCGACAAGACCAAGCAGGTGTTCCGCGACAAGGGCGAGGCTTTCAAGGTCGAGCTGGTCGATGCCATCCCCGGCGACGAGCCGATCAAGATCTATTTCCAGGGCGACTGGTTCGACCTCTGCCGCGGACCGCATATGAGTTCGACCGGCAAGATCGGGAACGCCTTCAAATTGATGAAGGTGGCCGGCGCGTACTGGCGTGGCGATTCCAACAACCCGATGCTGACGCGCATCTACGGCACCGCGTTCGCCAAGCAGGAAGAGCTCGACGCCTACCTCAAGCAGATCGAGGAAGCCGAGAAGCGCGATCACCGCAGGCTCGGCCGCGAACTCGACCTGTTCCACTTCCAGGAAGAAGGCCCCGGCGTGGTGTTCTGGCACCCGAAGGGCTGGACCATCTTCCAGGCCTTGATCGCCTATATGCGCCGCCGCCTGACCGGCGATTACAGCGAGGTCAATGCGCCGCAGATCCTCGACAAGGTGCTGTGGGAGACGTCCGGCCACTGGGACTGGTACCGCGAGAACATGTTCGCGGCGCAGTCGGCCGGCGACGAGGCCGAGGACAAGCGCTGGTTTGCGCTCAAGCCGATGAACTGCCCCGGCCACGTCCAGATCTTCAAGCACGGCCTGAAGAGCTACCGCGACCTGCCGCTGCGCCTCGCCGAATTCGGCGTGGTGCATCGCTACGAGCCATCGGGCGCGATGCACGGCCTGATGCGCGTGCGCGGTTTTACGCAGGACGACGCGCATGTGTTCTGCACGGAAGCCCAGCTCGCCGACGAGTGCCTGAAGATCAACGACCTGATCCTGTCGACCTATGCCGATTTCGGCTTCGACGGCGAACTCACGGTCAAGCTGTCGACGCGGCCCGACAAGCGCGTCGGCACCGACGAGATGTGGGATCATGCCGAGCGCGTGATGGCCACCGTGCTGGCGGAAATCCAGGCCAGCGGCAGCAACCGGATCAAGACCGCGATCAATCCCGGCGAAGGCGCGTTCTACGGGCCGAAGTTCGAATACGTGCTGCGCGATGCCATCGGCCGCGACTGGCAATGCGGCACCACGCAGGTCGATTTCAATCTGCCGGAGCGCTTCGGCGCATTCTATATCGATGCCGACGGTTCGAAGAAGACGCCGGTCATGGTGCATCGGGCGATCTGCGGCTCGATGGAGCGCTACATCGGCATTCTGATCGAGCACTTCGCCGGCAATTTCCCGCTCTGGCTGGCGCCGACCCAGGTCGTGGTCACGACCATCACCTCCGAAGGCGATGAATACGCCAAGGTGGTCGCGGCGGCCGCGCGGCGCGCGGGTCTGCGCGTCGAGATCGACCTGCGCAACGAGAAGATCAACTACAAGGTCCGCGAGCACTCGCTGGCCAAGATCCCTGCGCTTCTCGTCGTCGGCAAGAAGGAAGCCGAAAGCCACTCGGTCTCGATCCGCCGGCTCGGCAGCGACGGCCAGAAGGTGATGCCGACCGACGAGGCGCTGGCAGCCCTGGTCGAGGAAGCCACGCCGCCGGATGTGAAGCGGATGCGCGCGGCACCCCTCTAGTTTAGAGGGCTGCTAAATCGCCTCGCTTGCCAACGCCTGACCGGCTCCCGATATGCCGGTCAGACGTTTTGCAAAACGAATTCATGGATACCCATGCCCGACGCCATTGAACTCCTGAAGATCCGCCGCTCGGTAAAACCCCGCGAGATGAGCGGCCCCGGTCCTTCGGCCGAAGAGATCGACACCATCCTGACCATCGGCGCGCGGGTGCCGGATCACGGCAAGCTGACGCCCTGGCGCTTCATCGTGTTCGAGGGCGACGCCCGCCTCCGCGCCGGCGACGTCATCGCGCGGGTGTTTGCGAAGAAGAATCCGTCGGCACCATCAGCCGAGATCGAGATCGAGAAGCGCCGGATGATGGATGCGCCGCTGGTGATCGCGGTCGTGAGCTTCACCAAGCCGCACCCCAAGGTGCCGGCATGGGAGCAGGAGCTTTCCGCGGGCGCCAGCGCGATGAACATCGTCACCGCGGCCACCGCGCTCGGCTACGGCGCCAACTGGCTGACCGGCTGGTTCGCGTTCGACCGTGACGTGCTGGATGGGCTCGGATTGAAGGCGGACGAGAAGCTCGCCGGCTTCATCCATATCGGTACGCCCGGCAAGCCCGTGGAAGACCGTCCGCGGCCGGTGCTGTCGGAAATCGTGACGCGGTTCTGAT
>JAQSDT010000684.1 GCA_029946075.1 bacterium
ACCCCGAGGCAACGCACATGCTCGACGTTCCCAAGAACAACGAAAAATCCCATGCCGACGGCAAGATCCTGCAGGGCGTCACCGACGGCGTCGGAATCATTACCTTCAACAATCCCGAAAAGCGCAACGCGATGTCGCTCGAGATGTGGGAAGGGCTCGGCAACGCGCTGGTCGAGCTGCGCGACAATCCCGACGTCCGCGTCGTGATCATGGTCGGCGCCGGCGACAAGGCCTTCGTCTCGGGCGCCGATATCAGCCAGTTCGAAAAGGTCAGGCACAACGCGGCGGCCTCGGAGGAATATTCAAGGAAAAGCGAGGCGCAGCGGGCGCTGCTGGCCAGCTATCCCAAGCCGATCATCGCCTGCATCCGCGGCTTCTGCCTCGGCGGCGGCATGCAGGTGGCGATGGCCGCCGACATCCGCATCGCGTCCGACAACAGCCAGTTCGGCATTCCCGCCGCCAGACTCGGCATTGCCTATGGCTATGACGGGCTGCGCCATCTGGTGTCGCTGGTCGGCCCCTCCTGGGCGAGGCTCATCATGTACACGGGCATGCGGATCGATGCGGCGGAAGCCGTCCGGATCGGCCTTGTCGAGCGCGTGTTGCCGGATGCGGAATTATGGGACGCGACCATGGAGATCGCACGCACGATCTCGGGCAACGCGCCGCTGGCGATCAAGGCCGCCAAGATCACCATCGCGCAGGTGCTGAAGGACCCGGACAAGCGCGACATGGCGGCGATCAAGCAGATCGGCACCGACTGTATGGACTCCGAGGACTTTCGCGAGGGCCGCCGCGCCTTCATGGAAAAGCGCAAGCCGAAGTTCCAGGGCAAGTGACTGAGCGGGCCATGGTCGAACTCGGGATAGAAAGGGATCAGGGAGCCGCAACCGCGCGGATCGCGAGCGCGATCCGCAGTGCGCTCAGCCCGACGACGCTGGTGGCGCTGCTGCTGGTGGCCGCCCTGGTATTCCTCGTCGCCAACCCGCTGTTCCAGCTGATCAAGGACAGTTTTACCAAGGCGGGCGATCACAGCTTCACCTTTGCCAACTACGCCACCGCGTTCGGCCGTCCACGCTATGTGCAGGCGCTGATCAATTCGATGCAACTCGGCGCGATAGCGGCGCTGTTTGCCAGCGTCATCGCGGTGCCGCTGGCCTGGGGCGTGTCGCGCACCGACATGCCCGGCCGCGGCTTCGTCCATATCATGGTGCTGGCATCGTTCCTGATCCCGCCCTTCGTCGGCGCCATCGGCTGGATCCTGCTGGGCGGGCCCAATGCAGGCTGGATCAACAAGGCGTGGATGGCGGTGACGGGCGCGCCGGCCGGCCCGTTCAACATCTTCACCTTCTGGGGACTGGCGCTGGTGACCGCGCTGTATTCCTTCCCGTTGATTTACGTTTTCACCAAATCCGCGCTCGACCTGATCTCGACCGAGATGGAGGAAGCCGCCGCCATTCTCGGCGCCGGACCGGCACAGACCACCTTTCGCGTCACGCTGCCGCTGGCGCTGCCGGCGATCATCGGCTCGGTCTTCCTGGTGTTCCTCGAAGTGCTCGGTCTCTACGGCACGCCGGCGCTGATCGCGATTCCCGCGGGCTTCAATGTCGTTACCACGCAGCTTGCGGCGTTCTTCGAAAATCCGGTGCGGGTCGAGGTCGCCGCGGCCTTCTCGATGCCCATGGTCGGGATCACCATTGCGCTGCTGTGGGTGCAGCGGCGTCTGCTGGCGCGCAAGAGCTACGTCACCGTCGGCGGCAAGGGCGGCCACCGCGAGCCGTTGGCGCTCGGCGCGTTCCGCTGGGTGCTGTTCGGCTATGCGATGCTGATCGCGGGCCTGTCGGTCTTCATGCCGCTGTTCATCATCCTGCAGACCTCCTTCAGCAAGGCCTGGGCCCTGCCGATGTCGGCCGCGAATTTCACCCTGAACAATTTCCAGCAGGTGCTGTTCGAGCAGATGACGGTGCGGCAGGCGCTGTTCAACACCTTCCGGTACGCCATCATCACGGCCACGATCTGCACGTTTCTGGGCTTCGCGGTTGCCTACATCTCGCAGCGTAGACTACTGCCCTATTCCAACCTGCTCGCCAGCATCACGCTGGCGCCGTTCGCGGTTCCCGGCATCGTGCTGGCGATCTGCTTCTATGCCGCCTATGCGCCGCCACCGTTCGCACTCTATGGCCTCGGCGCGCTGGTCGTGATCGCCTTCGTCACCCGGTTCCTCCCCATCGCCTTTACCAATTCCAACTCCGCGATCCAGGGCCTGCATCCCGAACTGGAAGAGGCCGTGCGGATCGCCGGCGGCAACCAGGCCAAGGCATTGTGGCTGGTGGTGCTGCCGATCCTGAAGAAATCGCTGTTCGGAAGCTGGCTGCTGATCTTCATCATCGGCACAAGGGAACTGTCGACCGCGATGTTCCTGTCGGGACCGCAGACCCGCGTGGTCTCGGTGCTGACGCTGGAACTGAGCGAACAGGGCCAATACGAAATGCTCTCCGCGATCTCCGTGCTGCTGCTCGTCGTCACCGGCGTCGTCACGCTGGCCGGCGCGACCGTCCTTGGCCGGGACTTCATGCTGAGACGAAACTGATGGACAAGCTGCAACTCCGTAACCTGAGCAAGAAGTTCGGCGACCTCGTGGTGGTCGACGCTCTCAATCTGTCGCTGCGCGCCGGCGAGTTCGTCTCGCTGCTGGGACCTTCCGGCTGCGGCAAGACCACGACGCTGCGCATGATCGCGGGCTTCGTGACGCCGAGCGCCGGCAGCGTGGAAATGGACGGCCGGCAGATGTCGTCCACGCATGCCTCGCTGCCGCCCGAAAAGCGCCGGATGTCGATGATCTTCCAGAGTTACGCGCTGTGGCCGAACATGACGGTGGAGCAGAACGTCGCCTTCGGCCTGAAGATGCGCAAGGTGGCCCGGGAGGAAGCCAAAAAGCGGGTCGGCCGGATCCTCGACGTGGTGCAGCTTGGTCACCTCGCCGCGCGCTATCCCAACGAACTCTCCGGCGGACAGCAACAACGGGTGTCGCTGGCCCGCGCCCTCGTGGTGCAGCCGGAAATCCTGCTGCTGGACGAGCCGCTGTCCAATCTCGATGCGAACTTGCGCGAGGAAATGCGCAGCGAGATCCGCCGCCTGCACAACGAGTTCGGCATCACCTCGATCTACGTCACCCACGATCAATCCGAGGCGATGACGACGTCCGACCGGATCGCGGTCATGAACAAGGGCCGCATCGAGCAGATCGACGATCCCCTGACGCTCTACACGCGGCCGAAGACGCGCTACGTCGCCGAATTCATCGGCCGCTCGAATATCCTGCTTGGAAAAGCCAACGGTTCCAGCGTGGCGTTTGACGGCTTCGATGTCGCCTCCGCACGGCTCGGCGCAGGCGCGCCAATCGCGACCTCCGAATTCTCGCTGCGCTCGCAGAACATCATTCTGCATGCCGCCTGCCCTGCGTGCGACAGCGTCATCCTGCCCGGCAGCGTTACCGAACGCGCCTTCCTCGGCGAGACCTGGGACTATGGCTTCCGCGCCGAGAAGAGTGACCTCGCGCTGCGGGTGATGTCGCCGCCATCGAGCGTATTCACCGTCGGCCAGAAGGTCTGGCTGGAGATCAACCCTTCGCACATCATCCCGATCCAGGACGATCAGCATGCATAAGCCCGTCGAAGCCTCCAGCCACGCCGCGCCGACACAGGCGCCGTCATTACCGCTGTCGCGCTTCAAGGTACTCGACCTGACGCTGGCGCGCGCCGGCCCCTCCTGCGTCCGTACGCTGGCGGATTGGGGTGCCGACGTGATCCGCATCGAACCGCCGCCGGAAGCGGCCGAGGCCAGCGAAGTCGTCGGCCGGCGCGACGGATCGGACTTCCAGAACCTGCATCGCAACAAGCGCGCGATGACGCTGAACCTGAAGACCGACGAAGGCCGCAAAATCTT
The DNA here is from genome assembly GCA_029946075.1 of bacterium. Classification (GTDB taxonomy): domain Bacteria; phylum Pseudomonadota; class Alphaproteobacteria; order Rhizobiales; family Xanthobacteraceae; genus Bradyrhizobium. Next base: position 3,946 of record JAQSDT010000684.1, read on the forward strand.
CATGCGGCTGGCGGAACAGGCCGACGTCATCGTCGAGAACATGCGCCCGAGCGTCGCGAAGCGCCTCGGCGTCGATTTCGAATCCGTCCGCAAGCGCAACCCGCGGATCGTCTATGGCAGCATCTCCGGCTTCGGCCAGTACGGCCCCTATACCGAACGCCCCTCGATCGACCAGATCGCGCAGGGCATGACCGGCATCATGTCGGTGACGGGATTTCCGGGCCAGGGACCGCTGCGCGTCGGCGTTGCCGTCACCGACATCATGGCCGGCGCTTTCCTCGCGCAGGGCATCCTGATTGCCTTACTCGACCGCGAAGTCTCGGGCCAGGGTCGCTGGGTGCAGACATCGCTGATCGAGGCCGGCATCACGCTGATGGATTTCCAGGCGACCCGCTGGACCATGGACAAGAAGGTGCCGCCGCAGGAAGGCAATTTCCACCCCACCAACACGCCGATGGGGCTCTACCCCACGTCAGACGGTTTTCTCAATCTCGCCGCCACCAGCAACAAGAACTTCGTCAAATTCTGCAAGCTGATCGATCGCGAGAAGATGGGGACGGACCAGCGCTTTGCGACGGCGCCGCTGCGCGCGCGAAACAAGGAAGCACTGAACGAGATGATCGCCGGCGCCCTGTGCGCGCGTTCGACCCGGGAGTGGTTTGAAATCATGGTCGGCGCAGGCATTCCCTGCGGGCCGGTCTACAACGTCAAGGATGTGTTTGCCGACCCGCAGGTGGAGACCTTGCGCATCAAGCGCTCCGTCAAGCATCCGCGGCTCGGCGAGGTCGATCTGATCGCGCAGCCCTGCGAGATCACCGGCTTCGACCGCGCCCTGCGGTCGGCGACGCCCGATCTCGGCGAGCACAACCAGGAAATCCTGGCGTCGCTGGGCTTCGACGCCGATGGCATCGAGAAGCTGAAGGCGGCAAAGGCGATCTGACGGCGTTACAGCGCCGCCAGCACTGCCCTGGTCACGTCGGCGGTGCCGTTGCTGCCGCCGAACTCCATCGGCTTGATGCCGCCGGCATAAGCCCTGTCCACCGCGCGCTCGATACGCTCGGAGGCTTCGGCGGCGCTTTCGAGGCCGTGCTTGTCCGCGAGCCAGTCCAGCATCATCGCCGCCGACAGAATCATCGCGGTCGGATTGGCCTTGCCCTGCCCCATGATGTCAGGCGCGGTGCCGTGACAGGGCTGGAACACGGCGTGGCGGTCGCCGATATCGGCCGATGGCGCCATGCCGAGCCCGCCGATCAATCCGGCGGTGAGGTCGGAGAGGATGTCGCCGAACATGTTCTCGGTCACCATGACGTCGAAATCCCACGGGCGCTTCACCAGCATCAGCGCCGTGGCATCGACATAGAGCCGGTCGGCTTTGACATCGGGATAGCGCTTCGCGGTCTCATCAAATATCCCGCGGAAGAAGGCGAAGGCCCGAAAGACGTTCGCCTTGTCGACGCAGGTCAATCCGCCATTGGCCTTGCCCCGCGCCTTGCGCCGCTCGGCGAGGCGAAACGAAAAATCGAACAGCCGCTCCGAGGTCTTGCGCGTGATGACCAGCGTCTCGCGGGCCTCGCTGTCGGTAACGACGCCCTTGCCCATCGAGGCGAACAGGCCTTCGGTGGATTCGCGGATCAGGACCAGATCGATGCCACGCTGGTCGGCGCCGACGATCGGGCTCGGTACGCCCGGAATCAGCCGCGCCGGCCGCACACCCGCATAGAGATCGAAATGGAAGCGCAGTTCGACCTGCGGCGCGATCTCGGTGTTATCAGGGTAGCGCACCGACGGCAGTCCACAGGCACCGAGCAGAATTGCATCCGCCTCGTCGCAAAGACGAACGGTGCTTTCCGGCATCGATTTCCCGGTCGCCAGATAATTGTTGGCACCGGCGGGCGCGTCGGTGAAGCGGAACTTGAGATCGGTGGTCGCCTCGACCTTGCGCAGCACTTCCAGCGCCGGCGCCATCACTTCGGGGCCGATGCCGTCGCCGCCGAGCACGGCAACATGGAATGCGTCGTTTGCGGACATGGGGAGGCCTCAACAAGATTAAGTTTATGCCGTCATTGCGAGCGAAGCGAAGCAATCCATCTCTCGGCAAGAGGATATATGGATTGCTTCGTCGCTATCGCTCCTCGCAATGACGGCAAAGGCGATTACGGCGTCAGCACTGCGCGGCCGACGAGCTTGCCCTTGTGCAGATCGTTCAGCGCGTCGTTGGCCTTCGACAGCGGCATCGTCGTCACCGGAATCGCCGCGATCTTTCTGGTGCGGACGAGATCGAGCAGTTCCTGGGTTTCCCTGAGATTGCCGACATAGCTGCCCTGGATCGTGATCGCCTTGATCGGGATCAGCGGCAGCGCCCAGGTCGCACCGCCACCGAACAGGCCGACGATCACGAGCTTGCCGCCCTTGGTCAGGCAGTCAAAACCGAGCTGCGTGGTCTGGGCGTTGCCGACGAGATCGATCACCGCGCGAATCGGGCCGGCGGCTTTCTTCATCAGTTGTTCCAGCGCATCGGGCGCCTTGCCATCGACGGTGGCGAGCGCGCCGGCGGCTTCCGCGGCCTCGCGCTTCTTCGCGTCGATATCGACGACGATTGCGCCCTTGCCGCCCATCGCCTTCAGGAGCGACAGCGCCATGAGGCCGAGGCCGCCGGCGCCGAAGATGACGATCGGCGAGTTGAAGGCGGATTCGACCTTCTTCAGGGCGCTGTAGGTGGTGACGCCGGAACAGGCATAGGGCGCCGCGGTGACGGGATCGAGCCCCTTCAGGTTCAGCAGATATTTCGGATTCGGCACCGTCATGTGATCGGCATAGCCGCCATCGCAATAGACGCCGAGCGAGTTCGGCTTGACGACGCACATGTTCTCGTCGCCGCCAACGCAGGTCTCGCACTTGCCGCAGCCAAGCCAGGGATAGACCAGCGTGACGTCACCGACCTTGAGGTCGCCCTTGTCGGCGGCGCTCACATCAGGCCCGAACGCGAGGATCTCGCCGACGGTCTCGTGCCCCATCGTGCGCGGCAGTAACACGCCGCGATCTTTCAGCGACAACGGCTTGCGGCCATGGCCGAGATCGTAGCCGCCTTCCCAGATGTGGAGATCGCTGTGGCAAACGCCGGCCGCTTTCACCTTGATCAGCACCTGCGTGCCCGTCGGCTGCGGCGTCTCCTGATCGACCTCCTTCAGGGGGGCGTTGAATTCGGCGACCTGAAAGCTCTTCATGGCTTCTCTCCCGGCACTATCGTTTTTGAACAAGTATTGGCTGCCATTTCCGGGCAGACGTTGCCACGTCCGCAGCAGCCCGGCCCCGCAACATCAGAACTTCCCGTTTACAAAGTACATCGCAATCCAGGGTTGCCATATCACGAGCGCCAGACAAAACATCATCAGCAAGATGAATGGAATCGCGGCAATGCAGAGTCGCCCGAACGGTTGCTTGAACGCGCTCATGGCCACGATCAGATTCAACCCTACAGGTGGCGTGAGATAGCCGATCTCCAGGTTGAGAATCATGATCAACCCGAAGATCACCTTGTCGTAACCATAGGCCGCCGCCACGGGCGCCAGCAGCGGGGCCAGCACCAGGATCGCTTCGCCTGTCGTCATAAGACAACCGACCACCAGCAGCAACGCGTTGACCACCAACATGAACATCAACGGACTGGTGATGTAGCCTTGGATGGCCGTCACTAGCATTTGCGGCACGCGGTGCTCGGTCAAGATGATGTTGAGGCTGAGCGCGATCGCCAGCACCGGAAACAGCGACCCGCCGAGTTTCGAGGTATCGAGTACCACCTTGTAGAAGTCGGCGAATTTCAGCTCGCGGTGAATGAAGACTTCGACCAGCATGGCATAGCACAGCGCCACCGCCGCGGCCTCGGTCGCGGTAAAGTAGCCGGTGTAAATGCCCCCGAGCAGGATCACCGGCATCATCGCCGACCAGATGCCGTTCTTGAATGCCTCCTTGAAGTGGGCGAAGTCAAACCGCTCGGTCGGCATATGCCGGTTGATCCAGACCGAATAGATGGACAACACGACGGTGAGCAGGATTCCGGGACCGAAGCCGGCGGCGAACAGATCGGTAACGCTCGTTTCGGTCACGAGACCATAGATGATCATCGGGATCGACGGCGGGATGATGATGCCGAGGGTCCCGCCGGACATGATCGCGCCGAGCGTAAAGTTCAAATTATAGCCGGCCTGCCGCATCGCCGGATACATGATCGATCCGATCGCCAGCATGGTCACGATCGAAGAGCCGGAAATCGCGGCGAATACCGCGCAGGAAAGCACACAGGCTACCGCCATGCCGCCCGGCAGCGGGCGGGTGACCGACGCCAGAATATTGATCAGACGCTGGGCAATCGAGCCGCGCGTCATCACATTGCCGCAGAGGATGAACAGCGGAATCGACAGAATCACTTCCTTGTCGAGGCCGACCCACATGTCCTCAATGATATAATCGAGTTTGGCCTGTCCCCAGACAATGTGAATGTAGGCGGCGACCGACATAAGGATGACGAGCAGCGGCTGGCGCAGGATCAGCAGCGCCAGGACAATTCCGAGCAGCAGGAGCGCGGTCATTCCTGGAACTCCGGCGGCAACGGCTTCAGACCCGGCCAGGCGAAGAACAGAAAATATCGTACCGCCGCGGACGCAAACCCCAGGGGAATCGCCATCTGGAACGGCCAGACAGCCCAGTCGAGCACCGGCGCTCTCAAATCGGTCGCCATCGAAGACTGAACGAAGTGGAAGCCATAATAGGCGACGACCAGCAGGAAAATGCCAGTGATGAGGTCGGCGAGACGATCAAGTGTAGGGCCCCAGCGTTCCGGAACCAGATTGAAGGCCACGCGCGGCACCAGATGGGCACCAGTAGCCGTGGCGATACCGATGCCGGCGAAGCTGCCGATCACCAGCGCAAACACCGACATCTTCTGCGCTGCAAATATTCCAGTGGCCTGCTTCATCCCCATCAGGCGGACGATCGGTCCAAGCAGCTCACGTCCGAGCACATCGAGTAACAAAATCACGGCGATGAAGGTGAAGGCCGCGACGGCCACCCAGCACTCCGCGGTGTGCCAGTTGACGGCGAAACTATGCGCCCAGCGCGGCGCTCCCGCCGCAGTTGTCGTTTGCGAGTGTTCAGACATTTACAGCGCCTGGATGAGGGGTGGGCCGGGTTCGGTCTTTGCTGTGGCCGAACCCGTCCGTTGGAAGGAAGAAAATTTGATCACTGCAAGCCTTGAGGGCGGGACGCCCCCGGTGGCTTACACGCCGCAGCTCGCTCGTCCAGCTTCGATGGCCTTGAACAGGGCTTCGCCTTCAGGGCCGATTTCCTTGATCATGGTCGGCCATACCGGCTTGATCTTCTTGCGCCATTCCTCGCGCTGTTCACGCGTGATCTCGACGACCTGACCGCCACCCTTGACGTGCAAGTCGCGCAGGGTCTGCTCGAAGCCGCGGATTTCCTTGCGCAGCAGATCGGCCGAACGCCGCGCAATCGCCCGCTCAAGCGCCGACTTCTGATCGGCCGTGAGCTTGTCCCAAGCGGCCTTGTTCATCACGATGATGCCGGGCGCGTCCGCCAGTTCGACCCGGGTCAGCACCGGCGCGATCTTGTTGAGTCCGGATGGCAAGTAGAAGGTGATGACCTGCCCCTGCACATCGACCAACCCGGTCTGGAACGCCGACGATATTTCGGTAATTCCGATCGGGTTGGGGTTGGCGCCCAGCGCCGACCACAGCGCCGCGGAAACCTTGTTGCTGGCGGCGGCGGCCTTCAGGCCATTGACGTCGTTGGGCGATACGAACGGCCGCTTGCCGATCACATCGGCCGTGCCGACCTCGGTCCATCCCAGGAACTTGACACCCTTCTTGGCGAGGCCAGCGGATATCGGCGCGGTCACGTGCTTGTCGATGATGCAGTCCTGCTCGGCCGTGCTGCCAAACAAGAACGGAATGCTGAGCACCGACAATTCCGGAAGCACCAGCGCCACCGCGCCGGTCGAGAAGCCACCCATGTCGATACGACCGCGGGCGATTTGCTGAATGGTGTCCTGCTCATTGCCGAGTTGGGCGGCGATGAAAGGATCGATCTTGAGCGCGCCCTTGCTCTCTTCGTCGACATCCACCACGAAGCGCTCAAGCTGCGTTACCCAAGGGGTCTTGGCAGGGGCGCCTGTGGTGTAGCGAAGCGTCGTGGCCGGCGTGCCCTGCGCCGACGCGGTCGTGATTGACGCTGCCACGCCTAATCCCGCCACAAGGAATATACGCGCGAGCGCGTTCGAACGGTTGGCCGTTTCCATGGATTCTCCCTCCGGTGTGTCGCCGTCCGGTATTCCGGATCGTCTGGCGGCAAGATTGTCCGGAATCGCAGTCGCGAGCAAGGCCGTTCGCACGCCCGCTGGAGAAAAGCCGCAGGCTTGATTTCGCTATGCGGATCGTGGCTTAGCGGTTCGCGGCAACCTGTGCCTTGCCGGCAAACGCCGCGATCTCATCTTCCGAAAGCCCGGTCTCTTTCAGGTAGGCGCGGGTATGCTCGCCGAGCGTCGACATCCGCGGCGCGGCCGATACCTTCGCACCCGACATGCGGAACGGCTGGTTGAGCACCTTGAAGGTCCCGCCGCCATCCTGGACTTCGGCCAGCGCGCCGCGATGGACGATCTGCGGATCGCGCAGCGCCTCGGCGACGGTGCGATAGGCCGACGACGGCACGCCATGCTCGTTGAGCGCCTCGAGACATTCGGCGGTCGTGACCGAACGCGACCAGATCTCGACGCCGTCCATCAGGCTGCCCCAGTTTTCGCGGCGATCGGCATATTTGGCAAAGCGCGGATCGCTGACCCATTCGGGATGACCGATTACCTTCATCAGGCTCTGGAAGGTTTTCTCGCTGGCGATCGCGACCATCACATAGCCGTCGGTGGTTTCGATCGGACCGAACATCGGCCGCTGCGTCGGCTTCACCTCGAATTGCGACCATTGCAACTCGTTGAGCGTCAGGCTGAGCATCGATTCCAGCATCGAGACGTCGATGTGCTGTCCCTGCCCCGTCGTCGCGCGCTGATAGAGCGCGGAAGCAACCGCGCCGAACGCATAGACGCCGGTGAGGACGTCGGCATGGTAGATGCCGCAGTAGTCGGGCCGGGTACGGCCGGGCTGGTAAGCCAGATGCGCCATCTCATAACCGGAGGCTGCGTGAATCACCGGCGCATAGGCCGGCAATTCCGCCGACGGTCCGGTCTGGCCGTAACCGGAAATCGAGCAGTAGATCAGCTTCGGATTGAGTGCACGCAAAGATGCATGGTCGAGTTTCAACCGCCGCATCACACCGGGGCGGAAATTCTCCACCAGCACATCCGCGGTCGCGACCAGGCGGCGAACGGCCTCGGCACCCGCCGCCGATTTCAGATCCAGCACCAGCGAATTCTTGCCGACATTGAGCTGGCCGAAGGCAGTCGAACAATCGTTGCGCAGCGGCGGACGGGTCCGCATGGTCTCGCCTTCATCGGTTTCGATCTTGATGACTTCGGCTCCCATGTCGGCGAGCATCCGCGTGCAATGAGGCCCGGCAATCGTGGTCGAAAAATCGAGGACCCGCAGGCCCGCGAAGCTGCCTGTCAAATTGCCCTCATGGCTGCCGGCTATCGTCATCCCAGAAAACTCCCTCGGCCTTGGCGGCCGCTCATCTTGCTTGTGTGAGGCGCGACCCTAAATGGCGAAGCCAGGACGCGAAAGCCTCTCGCCCGAGGAACGAACGGCGGAGGCCGGCATTATCGCCGGTATACTTGGACCCATTCTTGCATAAAGCTTGATGACGGCTGGTACGAGGGCGCTCTTTGAAGGTCTTGTTCGTCACCACTGAGATGGACGATTTCATTCGGGTTGGAGGTCTTGCCGCCGTCTCCGCCGCCCTGCCCCGTGCGCTTCGTCCGTGGAGCGATGTCCGGATCATGCTGCCGGGCTACAGGGATGTCGTCGAGCAGCTCATCCATATTGAAATTGTTGGGGAATGCGCCGCGCTCGCGGAGATGCCGGCGTGCCGGCTCGGCCGCGCCTCGACCCGGGACGGCCTTCCGGTCTACGTGCTGTTGTGCCCACAACTCTACGACCGTCCAGGCAATCCCTACGGCGACGAATCCGGCCGCGACTGGCCCGACAACGACATCCGCTTCGGCCGGTTCGCTTCCGCCGCCGCCGAACTGGCGATGGGCACGCTGGACAAGAATTGGGCAGCGGACCTCGTTCACGCCAATGACTGGCAGGCTGCATTGGCGCCCGCCTATCTGGCCTGGAAGGGATCGAAGGTTCCCTCGATCCTGACCATCCACAACCTCGCCTATCAGGGGCTATTCCCGAAGGAGTCGCTGCGCCGCATCGGCGCGCCCGAAAGTTCGTTCCACATCGATGGGCTGGAATTCTACGACAAGCTTTCGTTCCTCAAGGGCGGCCTCGTCTACGCCTCGCACCTGACCACCGTCAGCGCGACCTATGCGAAGGAGATCACGACCCGCGAACTCGGCTGCGGCCTCGAAGGACTGCTGCGCGTTCGTTCGGACGCATCGGAACTGACCGGCATCCTGAACGGCATCGACGAGAGCTGGGATCCTCGCGCCTGCCCGCAACTGGCGCAGCAATTCGGCGCCGGCGACTGGCAGGGCAAGCAGGCGAACGCCGACTACGTTCGCAAGCAGTTCGGCCTCGCCCTGTCGCGCGGTCCGATCTTCGCGCTGGTGGCGCGGCTGGTGCATCAGAAAGGCGTCGACCTCGTGCTGTCGGCCGCCGACGAGATCATCGGCTCCGGCGGGCAAATCGTGGTCACCGGCAGCGGCGAACCCGAGATCGAGCAGGCGCTGGTCGATGCGCACCGGCGCAGGCCGGATTCGATCGGCGTCGTGATCGGCTTCAACGACGGACAGGCGCGCAGGATTTTTGCCGGCAGCGATTTCACGCTGATGCCGTCGCGGTTCGAACCGTGCGGGCTGAGCCAGATGTACGCACAGCGTTTCGGCTCGCTGCCGATCGGCCACCAGACCGGCGGACTGGCGGAAACCATCAAGGACGGCGAAACCGGCTTCCTGTTCTCGCAGCCCTCGGCGGAATCCTTCCTCGGCGGTGTACGGCGCGCGTTCGAAACCTATCGCGCCAAGGATCGTCTCGACGCCATGCGCCGCAGCGCGATGTCGCGATCGTTCAGCTGGGATCTTTCGGCCGCCTGCTACAGCGCGCTCTACCGCAAGACGATCGCGCCTTCGATCCCGGCGTAAAGTACCTCACTCCGCGGCTTCCGGCATCGCCTCCGTCTGCTCGTGCAGAATGACGCCGGAGAGCGGATCGAACTCGCCGACCCAGGGCCTGCGCGCCAGCACTGCCTGGGTGTGGCGATAGCCGGCGTCCCAGCGCTGCATGATCCCGGACGGACTGAAGTCGATATCCTTGGTGTGGTCCTCGCGGCTGAGCTGCGGCGCGAGTAACCGCACCACGTGCATCCTGGTCGGACAGCCGTAGCTCGCCAGTTCCTTCACCGCATCGGTGTTGCGCTCCGATTCCGGAAGGCGCGCGGCAAGCTGGTTGATGACGTGGCGCAGGCGATGCGCCTGCTGCTGCCGCTCGATATGGCTGGCGATTCGGCTCGAATACTGCACGTCCTTGTGGCGATTGAGCACCTCGGCCATCGTGGTCGGCTCGGCGCCGGACGGATTCCACAGATGCACGGCAAAGATCAGCGAGTTCTTGCGCGGATTGTCGTCAAACACGGCCTCGGTTGGCGTGTTGGAGAGGATGCCGCCATCCCAGTACAATTCGCCGTCGATGCGGACCGCCGGGAATGCCGGCGGCAGCGCACCCGAGGCCATGATGTGTTTGGCGTCGATCTCGCCATCGCGGCTATCGAAATAGCGCATCTGGCTGCTGCGCACATGCGCGGCGCCGACCGTCAGGCGCGGCTTGCACTGATTGAGCAGATCGAAATCGACCAGTTCGGCGAGCGTCCGCTCCAGCGGTGCGGTGGAGTAATAGCCGGCCTGATCCGCGCCCAGGGGATAGCTGTCGCCGGCATGCGCCAGCGGGTTGGGCCGGAAGAAGCCGGGAATGCCGTTGGTCACCGTCGACCAGTATGACAGCTTTTCGTTGAAGCCCGGAAAGATGTCGCGAAAACTCCAGACCGGATTCTGCTCCATCTTTTTCCAGAACTCGCGCAGGCGCGACAGCCGGTTCTGCGGCGAATTGCCTGCGATCAGGCTGGCGTTGATGGCGCCGATCGAGGTGCCGATGATCCAGTCCGGCTCGATGCCGGCCTCATGCAGCGCCTGATAGACGCCGGCCTGGTAGGAGCCGAGCGCCCCGCCGCCCTGAAGCACCAGGACGATCTGCCCGGGCTCGAACCTCGATTTCACGTTTGGTAACGAACAGATGTCGTTCATGGCACGCTCCCTCGATTAATGGCCGCGCTAATGCGCGGTCCAGCCGCCGTCGACCGGCAAGGCGATCCCGGTGATCGATGCCGCCGCTTCGCTCGCCAGAAACACGGTCAATGCGCCGAGTTCCTCGACGCTGGCAAAATGCTTGTTCGGCTGCTGCGCGAGCAGCACGTCATGAATGACTTTCTCGCGGGAGATGCCGTGCGCCTTGGCCTGGCTGTCGATCTGCGCTTCGACCAGCGGCGTATAGACATAGCCCGGGCAGATCGCGTTGCAGGTGATGCCGCATTCGGCGGTCTCCAGCGCCGTCACCTTGGTCAGGCCGACGATGCCATGCTTGGCCGCGACATAGGCCGCCTTGAACGGAGAGCCGACCAGCCCGTGAGCGGAAGCGATATTTACGATCCGCCCGAACTTGTTCTGGCGCATCGCCGGCAGCGCCAGCCGGGTCGTGTGAAACGCCGACGACAGGTTGATCGCGAGAATCGCGTCCCATTTTTCGACCGGAAACTGCTCCAGCGGCGCGACGTATTGAATGCCGGCATTGTTAACGAGAATGTCGAGACGGCCGTGGCTGGCGACCGTGGCCGCGATCATGTCGGCAATCGCCTGATGGCTGGTCATATCGGCAGCCGCATAGCTGACTTCGACGCCGAACTCGGCCGACAGTTGCTCCCGCGTCCTGGCGATTTCGGTTGCCACGCCAAGCCCGTTCAGCACTACCGCGGCGCCCGCTTGCGCCAATGCGCGGGCTATCCCCAGCCCGATGCCGCTGGTCGAGCCGGTAACCAGCGAGACTTTTCCGGCCAGCGGTCTCGAAGCGGCGGCGTTCTGTGTCTTGAGCTGAATGTTCATTGCCAGGCCCTTCCCTGCGCTCGGGTGTGACGATTTCCGCACCAACCTGCGCCCCCGACCCGCTTTAAGGAAATGCCGTATGGCTTCCGAACCCATACGCGGGCGCTATGGCGGTGGGGGTGTTATCGGGCGGCCCAATCGGTTAGGTTGCCGGCACGATAGATCGGGGCACGACCATGGAGATGCATCAGGTTCGCTATTTCCTCGCCGTCGCGCGCGTGCTCAACTTCACGCGCGCCGCCGACGAGTGCAATGTCACGCAACCGTCATTGACGCGGGCCATCAAGCAACTGGAGGCCGAGCTCGGCGGCGATCTGTTTCGCCGCGAGCGCCCCGCTGCGCAGCTGACTGAACTCGGTCAGCGGATGCATCCTCTGCTCAAGCAGTGCTATGAGGCCGCGACCGGTGCGCGCGAACTGGCCACCTCGTTCAAGAGCGGTGAAGTCGGGGCACTCCGGGTCGCGCTGACACATTCGGTGGATCTGTCGCTCTTGATCCCGCATCTCGACCAGATCAAGCGCCTGTTCAACCGCCTCGAGTTTCGCTTCCTGCGCGGCAGCAGCCGCGAGGTGGCTGAATTCCTGAGGAAGGGCGAAGCCGAGCTCGGCATCGCCGCCGAAATCGGCGAGGAATGGGACCGGCTCGACACCTGGCCGCTGTTTACCGAGAATTTTCAGCTCGTCCTCAACCGGAAGCACCCGCTGGCCGGGCGCGACGAGGTCGACTTCACCGAACTTCGCGCCGAGCAGTTGCTGTCACGAAATTATTGTGAGCACGCGACGCGGGTGAACGCTGCGCTTCGCGAACACGGGCTGGACGTCGATCGCAGCCACGAGATCGCCTCCGAACGCGACCTCATCGAACTGCTGGAAGCCGATATCGGCATTGCCGTGGTACCGGATACCGCGTCGATTCCACCGACGCTCAAGCGCACCAGGGTGCAGGGTCTCGACGCGCGGCGAACGGTCAATCTATACGGTGTCGCCGGACGGGAACGAACGGCGGTCGCCTCCGCCGTAATGCGCCTGCTGCGCGGCGCGAACTGGCAGCAGTTCATTGGCCAGATCGCGGCCGCGTGAGACGTTACCGCGCTTCGCTCGCGCCCTTCAATGCGGCCATCAAATCATCGATCTCCATGCGCTTGCGGAAATCAGGATCGACAAAGCGGGCCTTCACCATCCCGTCGCGGCCGACGACGAAGGTCGCCGGTATCGGCAGCATCCAGCCGTCATTGCCGTGGAAGGCCGACATGTTCTGGTAGGACAGCAACCGCTGGATCTCGGTGCCGAGCCAGATCGCGAGATTGAGCGACAGCGCGTAGCCGTTGTCGAGATCGGTAAGGACCGGAAACGGCGCGTTGGCTTCGGTCTTGAACTTCGCGGTATAGGCTTGCGTCTCCGGCATGATCGCAACCAGCTGCGCACCCAATGCGCTGATCCGGTCCTGCGCCTGGATCACGGCCCGCACATTCAGCCGGCAATACGGGCACCAATGGCCGCGATAGAACATCACGGCCACCGGCCCCCGATCGGTGAGCGATTTCAGGCTGACCAGCCGGCCGGTCTCGTCCGGCAGCACGAACGGCGGCATCGCTTCGCCCGGGCGCGGTGCGTTTTCGCCGCCGCCATTTTCACTGAGGCGAACGACCAGCCGGTCGACCGCTTCGCCATAGGCCGGAAATATCTCCCGCCCCGCCGCGGCGTAGGCTTCGAGCTGCTGGCGCAGGCTGCCTTCCATGTCACGGCATTGCTGAAAGGCCTGCTTGAGGCGATCGGCAGCGGCGGGCGATAGTGTCGTGGTCATTTCCTGCTCCGGCATATCGGCCATTATTTTCCGGTCCGGGGCGCCCCGCCAGGGCGGCCCGGCCGTCGCAGCGTCTGCGGCTTACGGAAGATAGAAATTGCCGGTCGGATCGAGCATGCCCGAGGTCGAGTAGAGCTGACCCTTGTCCATGAAGAACACGGTGTTATTCGGCACCTTGACGGCGTTCTTCATCATGGCGTCGTGGTTCTTCGGCGTCGACGCCATGGCCATCGCCGACATCTTGCCGGGGGCGGCATACATATAGGCCATGCCCGGGTTGAACTCCCAGGGCACCTGCGAGAACGCGGTGGTGGCGACGGCCGCGAAGGCCGCAGCGGCAATCAGGGTCTTGGACAGGGTCTTCATCGGGATTTCCTCTGGATCGGTGGGACGCCCGCCAATCGGGCGCTGGCCTATCAGAGGCGGGATCGGCCGCCATGAGAAATGCCGTTGCCCAATCGGTTCGATAGCCGCGGCGTATCGAGATCGGCCCGATAGCGCCGCGCTATCGACTTGAGAGCGGATGCGCATTTCATATTGCGGACCGATAAGCCCATCCTGTCGGCGAAACGCATGCGACAGGCATGCACCGAACAGGAGGTTTCCATGACACGCCGTGTGACCAGCCGTCTTGCCCGCTTCTGCGCCTCGCTCATCCCGGCGCTTCTCGTTCTCGTTTTCGTCTCCGCCGCACGGGCGGACAATGACGACGGCATCGTCCGCGTCAGGAGCGCGGTTCCAATGGCGGAAGCCATCACCCGCATCAAGGCCGACATCGCCGCTAAAGGCATCAAGTTCTTCTCCGAAATCGACCAGTCGCAGCTCGCTGCCGATGCCGGAATCAAGCTGCGTCCCTCGACGCTGCTGGTATTCGGCAACCCTCCGCTCGGGACCCAGTTCATCACCTCGAACCCGAATGCCGGGCTCGACTGGCCGGTCCGGCTGCTGCTGACGCAGGACGACAATGGCGAGGTCTGGGCGGTGTGGACCGATTTCGGATGGATCGCCAGGCGTCACAACATCCGGGATCGCGTCGCGCAGTTCGAGATGGCGACCAAGGTCGTCGCATCCATCACCTCGACCATCACGCACAGGTAACGCCGTCCAGACTCGCGCGGGGAATATCAGGCTGCGCCGCCGGCGCGGCCTGATCGCGTCAGCAATAGCAGCAAGGAGTTCGATTCATGGCCACGGAACAATTCGATGTCGTCATTCTCGGCGGCGGCAACGCCGGCATCGGCGTGACCGGCCCGGTGCGTCGCGCCGGGATGTCGGTCGCGATGATCGAGGCCGATCTGCTCGGCGGCACCTGCCCGAACCGCGGCTGCACGCCCAAGAAAGTGCTGGTCGCCGCCGGTCATGCGCTGCACGAGATCGAACGGGCGGCCGTCCACCATATCACCGTCGGAAAACCGAAACTCGACTGGGCCGCGCTGATCGATCGCGAGAAGAACCTGATCAAGGACATCCCGGCCAACCTCGCCCGCTCGATGGCGAAGCGAAACGTCGAAATCATCAGAGGCCATGCCGCTTTCGCAGCGCCCAATATTGTCCGCGTCGGGGATCGCACGCTGGAAGCAAGGCATATCGTGATTGCGACGGGATCGAAGCCACGGCTGCTCCCCATCCCGGGCGCCGAGCTGATGATCACGTCCGACGAGATGCTCAGCGAGCGCGACCTGCCGGGATCGGTGATCTTCGTCGGCGGAGGCGTGATCTCGCTGGAATTCGGGCATGTCTATGCCCGCACCGGGAGCGACGTCACCATCCTCGAAGCCTTGCCGCAATTGCTGCCGGCGATGGATGCAGACGCCGTCGGACATCTGCAGGCGGAAAGCGAGCGCATCGGCATCCGCGTCAGGACCAGCGTCAGTGTCAAGCGGATTGAACCGGCGAACGGACGGCTTCGCGTCGTCTTCACATGCGATGGCACCGAACAGGCCGCCGAAGCCGACCGCGTCGTCAACGGCGCGGGCCGGATCGCTAATGTCGACGCACTGAATCTCGCGGCCGGGAATGTCGAGCACGGCAACGGCCGCGTGGCCATCGATCGCCACCTGCGGTCGACGTCCAATCCGGCCATCCACGTCTGCGGCGACGCGGTGCCGACCTCACCGCAATTGTCGCCGATCGCGACGTACGAGGGTGACATCGTCGGCCGCAACATCGTCGAAGGCCCGAAATACAGCCCCGACTACGCCAGCATGGCGACCTCGGTCTACACCGTACCACCGCTCGCCTCAGTCGGGTTGACCGAGGCGGCAGCCAGGCAAAAGGGACTTGCGATCGATGTTCATGCCAACGATATGCACGGCTGGCTCTCGGCAAAGACCTACGCCG
The DNA here is from genome assembly GCA_029946075.1 of bacterium. Classification (GTDB taxonomy): domain Bacteria; phylum Pseudomonadota; class Alphaproteobacteria; order Rhizobiales; family Xanthobacteraceae; genus Bradyrhizobium. Next base: position 19,367 of record JAQSDT010000684.1, read on the forward strand.
AGACGGTTGCCTGGTCGAAGATCATCGTCGACCGCAGCAGCGATCGTATCCTTGGCGCGCATTTCGTCGGACACGCGGGCCAGGAACTGATCAACCTGTTCGGCCTCGCCATGCGCTTTGGGCTCACGGCGGCGCAGATCCGAGAAAATGTCTACGCCTATCCGACCTTTTCATCCGACATCAAAAACATGCTCGGTCATGGATAGCGCCGCGCTATGGAGTCGAGAGCCAGGCGGCATTTCCTCCGCTGCGCGATCTCGACGATGCTCGTGACATAGCCGGCCGGTTCATTCGGGGCCCTGGCAAACACAGCAACAGAGGAGATCACGACATGTTCAAGTCCAGCACATCTTCGCGCACGATCTGGCAAGGCCTCGCACTGGCCGGGATCGTCGCAGCTTCGGTCGCGGCCACCAGCGGAGCCGTCGCCGGCGAATGCCCGGCCGGCAAGATGCAGCCCAACGTGCGTCCGATGGTGGACTACAAGCCGGTCGGCGTCACCGACGTCACGCTCGGCGCGATCAATCTCGAAAAGCAGCCCGCCAACATCAGGGATCGCGAGCTGCGTTTCCGCAAGCTGACGATCGAGCCCGGCGGCATCGTGCCGTGGCACAGCCATGACGACCGGCCCGCGCTGATCTTCGTGCAGCAGGGCGAGATCGTCGAATACGCCAGCAACTGCTCGGAGCCGATCGTCCACAAGGCCGGCGAGATCCGGCCCGAGGTTTCCGGCACCTCGCACTGGTGGAAGAACCTCGGCAAGGAGACCGTCATCCTCTATGTCGGCGACGTCCGCAAGGACCCGCACGACCACAACATGTAAGCGGTCGTAACGAGCGCCATTCGACGTCTCGTTGCCGGATGTGACGACCTGGGGTCCCACGTGTCGCCCCACACGCCCAGGCGTCACATCCATTCTTTTGCTCGACGGAAAACGCCATGAGCGAACTATCCGCGCCGATCAAGCCTGCTGCGATGAAAATGCCCGGTCACTCCCCCGGCGTCGTGCTGCGCTCGCTCGTGATCGGACTGACGGCGTTCCTGACCGTGGTCGATCTGTTCGCCACCCAGGCGATCCTTCCCTCGCTGACCCGGCACTACAACGTATCGCCCGCCGAGATGGGCGTTGCCGTCAATGCCTCTACGCTCGGCATGGCCATCGCGGGGCTGGTGACCGGCTTCCTCAGCCCGCATATCGATCGCCGGCTCGGCATTCTCCTCAGCCTCGTCCTGCTCGCAATTCCCACGACGCTGCTGGCCTACGCCCCCGATCTGACGAGCTTCACGATTCTTCGCGTCGCCCAGGGCCTGTGCATGGCCTCGGCCTTTGCGCTGACGCTGGCCTATCTCGGCGAGCAATGCAGCGCGA
>JAQSDT010000685.1 GCA_029946075.1 bacterium
ACGCTTCCGACGATCTGCGCCGTAAGCGACTCGGATCCTTGCCCTTGTTCAGTAATGCTGGTCTGGCAGATCACCGACCCCTGCGCATCGAGCCGGACCGCAACGCCATCCTGGGAAGAGATTTTGGCGCCACCGACGCCATAAAATGCAGCGCTGGGGTTGGTCACCTCGATGAAGCTGGCGATGCCGATACCGCGATGGATATTTCTGGTCCGCAGTTCCGCCTGCTCGGCGCGTAGTGCGTCGTAGTCCATCATCTGGATCAGCTTGGACAGCGACGCGTGGTGCGAGAGTTGCTCGAACCGGAGGCCCGAGGGAGACACGCAGGGATAAGCATCATCAGCAATCAGATTACGACGACGAATCTCGATCGGGTCCATACCGATCCTCATCGCCGCGAGATCGACCAATCCCTCCGTCACCGAACAAGCGATCGGGTGGCCCACGGCGCGGTACTGGCACATCACGTTCTTGTTCTGGAACACGACGCGGGCTCGGGCGCGATAGTTCCTCGTCACGTAAGGCCCGCCGACCAGATTGACGACCTGATTGGCCTCGATCGCGCTGGTGCGCGGATACATCGAATAGGGACCTATGCCCGTGAGATCGTCAATCTCGAACGCCGTGATGGTGCCGTCACGCCTGACACCGATTTTTCCCTTGCAGCGATGGTCGCGAGCATGAATATCGGTATTGAAGCTCTCGACGCGATCGGCAACGAACTTGACCGGCCGACGCAGCATTTTTGCCAGCGCATACGTCGCCATCTCGTCGGCGTAAATATGCACCTTGATGCCAAACGATCCGCCGACATCCTTGCAGATTACGCGAACCTGCGATTCCTTCAGGCCGAGGTGCAATGCTGCAATGTTTTGCACCATGTGCGGCGCCTGGGTACCCTGATAGATCGTCAGGCGGGATTCAGCCGGATGCCAGTCGGCAACTACCGAGCGCGGCTCGAGCGTTACCCCGGTATGCCGCCCGAAGATAAACTCCGCCTCGATCACTTCGTCCGAATTGGCCAGTGCCTGGTCGACCGTGCCGGCGTCGTGATTTCGCTCGAAGGCAAGATTGTCGCCGAGGGATGCGTGGATAACCGGCGTCATCGGATCGAGCGCTCCACCCATGTCCGTGACGGCGTCGAGTTCGTCGTACTCGACAAGCACGTGTTCTGCAGCGTCCTCGGCCGCGGCACGGCTACTCGCCACCACAGCGGCGACAGCCTCGCCCTGCCAGCAGACGCGGTCGACCGCGATGGCGTTCTGGGGAGCCGATTTAAGGCCCTTCAAATGCGAAAGTACACCGACCCAGGGTGTAATGACGGCGGCCAGTTCCTCGCCAGTGACGACCGCAACCACGCCAGGCATGTTCTTTGCCGTCGTGGCGTCGATTTTCAGGATTCGCGCATGCGCATGCGGCGAACGCAGAAACACCACATGCGCCATGCGCGAAAGCTCGATATCGCTGACATAAAGCCCACGCCCCTGCATCAACCGGTCAAGATTGGGTCGCGGAACGCTCTTGCCTATGTAGGAGTTCGGTCGGTCCAGGGCCGACAGCGCTCCAGGATTTTTGACTGACGACGTCACGACGCACGCCTCGCCCGCGCCGTCGCTTCGACCGCATCGACGATCGCCTGATAGCCGGTGCAGCGGCAGTAGTTGCCGGAGAGATGTTCCCGAATCTGCTCGCGGCTCGGGTCTGCCGATCGACTTAGCAAATCCTGCGCCGCCATCAGCATTCCCGGCGTGCAGAAGCCGCACTGCAGTGCGTTCCGCTCCCGAAATGCGTGCTGCAGATCGGTGATTTCCTCACCATCGGACAGGCCCTCGATCGTTTCAACCGAACTGTTCTGAGCCTGCACCGCCAGCATCAGGCAGGAGCGAACGATGTTACCATTGACCCGCACCGTACATGCGCCGCAGACGCCATGCTCGCAACCTACATGTGTCCCGGTCAGCTTGAGGTGCTCGCGCAGGAAATCCGCCAGATTCAGGCGCGGCAGCACGTCAGTCTCGACGCGCTCACCATTAACGCTCAGGGAAAGGGAAACCGCTGCTGTCACGACGGCATTCCTGCATGGAGGTCGGAACGGGAAAGCAGGGACGACACGCAACGTGCAAGCAATACGTTCGCCAGGTGCCGGCGCATGGCCGGCGTTGCCTGTTGATCTTCCGCGGGCACGATCTCCTGGGCCAATGCGGAGGATATTTCGGACAGCAATGCTGGCGTGACCGCAACGTTGACGAGCCTGCGAGCGGCCTGCGCTAGCAGCGGCCGGTCACCTACGGCAAAGAAACCAAGCCTCAGTTCGGTAAATCGGTCGTTGCTCAGGCTCGCCTGGGCCGCAAGTCCGACGATAGCGTAGTCACCATGCCGACGAGCGAACTCCTGAAAGAAGTATCGGGAATCCCTGGCTGTCGCCGGAACTTCGATGGACACCAGCAATTCCAGCGGCGAAAGTGCGGTCTCATAAATGCCAGTGAAAAACACCGTTGCCGCGATGCGTCGCTCGCCCGCCGGCCCCCGGGCAATGATCGTCGCTCCGAGTGCGACCATGCAGGCCGGCAGCTCCGAGGCAGGGTCGGCATGCGCCAGACTGCCTCCTATCGTGCCCCGATTGCGGATGGCGGGATGAGCGACGTGGGCAACGGCTGCTGTCAGCAAGGGGGCGTGGGCGGCGACCTCAGGAGAGTTCAGCAGATCGACATGGCGGGTCAGCGCGCCGATGGTGAGAACGCCGTCCTTCACCTCAATTCCGCGCAGTTCGGCCAGTTCTCCAATATCGACGAGAAACTCCGGTGAGATCAACCGCAGGTTCATGGCCGGCATCAGGCTCTGGCCGCCTGACAACACCTTGGCCTTGTCACCGTGCGCAGCCAGCAGATCCAGCGCGTGCACCACGCTGGTTGCGCGCGCGTAGGCGAAAGCCGCAGCTTTCATTCGACGTGACCTCCCGAGGCCGGATGTCGGCATTTTTTTTGGATTAGAGGGCTGCGCCCCCTAAACGTCAAGTTTGTTTATGGAATGAATATTGGGAGTTTGGCCTTGTCATCACGCGGCGAAGCAAGCACGTTCCACAGGCAAAAAAGCCTGCCTTTTGGGAAGAGCAGACCATGAAGCTCGGATTCTTTACAATGCCGATCCATCCTCTGGACAAGGACTGGCGGCGTTCACTGCAGGAAGACCGCGAGGCTTTCCTGCTCGCCGACGAGCTTGGGTTCACCGAGGCCTACGTCGGCGAGCACGTCACCGACAGGGCCGAAACCATTACTTCCTGCATCGCCTTCATTGCGTGGCTGGCAGCTGCAACCAGGCAAATCAAACTCGGCACCGGCACTGTCAATATGCCGAACGCTCATCCGGCCGCCGTCGCTGCCTCGATCGCCATGCTGGACCACATGCTCGATGGCCGCCTGATCTTCGGCATCAGCCCGGGAGGCCTGCTCTCGGATGCAGAAGTGTTCGGCAATCTCGAAGCCGACAGGAACGCCATGTTCCTGGAAGCCATCAATCAGGTGCTTGAGATCTGGGCGAGCCAACCGCCCTACAATCTCCAGGGCAAGTACTGGAACATATCGGTCGAGAAAACTTTGATCGAGGACATCGGCCAGGGGTACATTCCCGGCCCCTTGCAGCGACCACACCCGCCCATCGTGGTGACGGCAGTTGCACCGTTTTCCAAGGGCGTAACGGAGGCCGCGGCCCGCGGCTGGGATCCGATATCGGCAAACTTCCTCATGCCCGCCTGGGTGAAGAGCCACTGGCCGAAATATGTCGAAGGATGCGAACGGGCTGGCCGCCCTGCAGACGCAGCGAACTGGCGCGTAGCGAAAAGCATATTCGTGGCCAGGGACGCAGAGACCGCAAAAGCTTATGCGACCGATCCTGGCGGTCCCTACGCCTTCTACTATCACTCATTGTTTACAAAGCTGAAGCGCAACGGCCGGATCGAGCTTTTCAAAACACGTCGCGACCAGCCCGACGACGAGGTAACGCTGGAGTCGATCTGCGAGAAACTGGTTATCTACGGGACGCCGGACAGCGTCGCCGATCAGATCCTGGCATTTCAGGAAGAGACTGGCTCTTTTGGCACCTTGCTCTATGCCGGCAAGGACTGGAAAGACAGGGAACTTGGGCGCCGATCGATGATCCTGATGGCTGAAGAAGTAATGCCGCTGGTGAACGCCGGGACGTCGAGGCGCTCTACGGCCAGGTAACAGACAGTACAGTAAGGAAGCTTGCCGTGGCACTCAGCGATCGCATCCCCTACCAAGCCCTGATTGACCGGCCAAGATTGACATTGCCGGGCGGCAAGAAGCTGGCGGTGTGGGTTATCCTCAACGTCGAGGAATGGCGTATTGAAAACGCCATGCCGCGGACCGTATTGAGCCCGCCGATGGGACAGCCACTGCTGCCTGACGTGCCCAACTGGTCCTGGCATGAATACGGAATGCGGGCCGGCTTCTGGCGCCAATTCAAGGCACTGACCGATCGCAATGTACCGGTCACGCTCGCGCTCAACGCGAACGTCTGCAACACTTACCCGCGAGTGGCGTCTGCCGCACTTGAAGCGGGCTTTGAGTTCATGGGCCACGGATTCATGCAGGGCCCGATGCATAAGCTTCCCGATCAGGGCGACGCGATCAAGCGCTCCGTCGAGACGATTGCAAAGTTTACGGGGAAGTCACCGCGATCGTGGGAAAGCCCCGGTTTGACGGAAACCGACGAGACGCTCGATCTGTTGCGCCTCAATGGTATCGAATATGTAGCAGACTGGGTGATCGACGATCTTCCACAGGATATCGCCACGCTTCACGGCGCCATCACGACGATCCCCTATTCCGTCGAGACCAACGATATTGTCATTCACGCGTTGCAACATTTGCCTTCCGAACAATTCCTGAAACGCTGCACCGATCAGTTCGACCGGCTCTATCTGGAAGGCGCGTCGAACGCGAGGGTCATGGCGATCTCGGTTCATCCTTACATCACGGGCGTGCCGCACCGGATCAAATATTTCGAAGCGCTGCTCGACTATGTGATCAGCCACGACGGCGTAGCACTGATGACGGCCAGCGAGATCGGCGATTGGTACCGTGCGGCGATGGCGACGAAATAGATCGCCAGCCGACCTGATGTCGCAACGCGCCTCACGCCCTTTACGATGACTTGCCGTCATCCCCGCCACTGAACCGGCCAAAGCCACCGCGTGCAAACAACAGCGGTTCCTGCCGGTTATAGGCATAGGCTTCGACGGCGCCCAGGAAGATGATGTGATCGCCGCCATAATACCGATTGGCGGCCCGGCATTGGAAATTCGCAACACTATCGGCAAGCACGGGCGCATTGCCGAGCCCGCGCGTCCAGCTTACCCCGGCAAATTTGTCACCCGCCGACTTTGCGAATTGCGACGCCAGCGCCTGCTGGGAAGCACCGAGAACGTTGACGGTAAAGTGGCTTGCATTCTGAAAGATCGAAAGACCTTGCGAAAACATGCCAAGGCTCCACAGCACCAGCGGCGGATTGAGCGACACGGAGGCAAAAGAGTTGCAGGTCACGCCGTACGGTTTTCCGTCAGCGGCCATCGCCGTCACGATCGTAACACCGGTAGCGAAGGTACCGAGCGCATTGCGAAAGTCGCGGGGGTCGATCGCCGAATTATCGCTGGCAAACTCATTGGCCGGATCAGCCGGATGCTTGGGTGCGTCAGACATCCGTCGGGCCTCAGAGCGTCAGATTTTCGGACGGCAAGCCAAGCGCCACGCGTCCGTAATTGGTTCCCGCCGCATCGAAATTAAAGGCGAGATGTGAGTTCACCGCATGGGCATCGCGGAACTGCCGTTGCAATGCACCCGACGTAAACAGGCTGCGTGCGCCGGCCGCGGCGAATAGCAGGGACACCGCTTCGGTGCAGAGGCCCACCGAATAGGCTCCATCCCGTCGCAGTCTCGTTTTTCCAGCAAGATCCGGAGCGTGAGAGCGCCGCGCATCAGACATCGCATCGATACAGTTGGTGCGCATGATCAGTCGAGCGGCGTCGATTTTGGCGGATGCCTCAGCAATCTTGATTTGGGTCGTCTGCATGTCGCTTAGCTTGGCGCGATTGTATGTCGAAGCCCGGTGCCGGGCATACTCGACGTAGTCATCCAGACAAGCCTGTGCATTTCCCAAGCCGACACCAGACAGGACATAGGGGAATAGCGAGAAGACCGGCAGCGCATACAAGGCGTTTGGATTGACGGTACTTCCGGGCGTCGGCCCACCGGCCAGATCGCTGATCGCAATCGTCATTTCATCCGCTACGAAAGCGTCGGTAACCCTGACATCGTTGGATCCCGTGCCGCACAAGCCGGTCGCATTCCAGGTATCGCTGATGGTGTACTGACGCCTGTTCAGCAGAAATATCCGGTACTCAATGCCGTCGGCATCGTCTTCGGAAGAAACCACACTCGCAAGCATGTTCCAGTCACAGGACTCGACGCCCGATGAGAACGGCCAGTGACCGTTCAGCACATATCCACCATCTACCTTCCTGGCGCGACCAGCCGGAAAGATGAATGACGACGCGATCAGAGCGTTTGCATCCTTGTCCCAGACGGCGGCTTGGGCTCGATGGTCAAACATCCCCAGCATCCAGTGATGGCTCGCCAGATTGGCGAAATTCCACGCGACGGAAGCATCGGCCTGTCCCAGCGCATCGGCGCAATCAACGAGGGCAATATAATCCAGCTCGGAGCCGCCTACGCGTTTGGGCTGTATAATTCGGAAGAGTCCGGCTTCATGCAACTCACGCTCGGTTTCCGGCGGCAGGCGCCTGAGTTCTTCGGTTCTGGACGCGCGTTCGCGCAATGCCGGAATGAGTGCCTTCGCACGCGCCAGCATGGCGGCATAGGCATCCGAACCCGGCCCCGCGGGCGAGCTGGCATCCGGCCTGCGGTTGTCTCCGACCATTGGCATTTCCCCGCTCGCGCCGTCGAATTGGATACAGTCGAGCCCTGCCAGTTTACCGTCTGGTCATCAGGGATCAAGGCGCACCGAAAGCATGGCTACTCCACCGCAATGCGTTGGTGGCCCCGAAACGAATGAAAGCCCGGCAGCCTCGACGGCCACCGGGCAAGCGGGGAGAGCGGGATAGCAACGAATCACGGCTCTAATATCGAATGAGCTTGCGCCAATATAGGGTACTTGGCCAGGCCCAGGGATGCCTGGGTCTGAATAGAGAGTACCCGGCGCGAATGAAGTTGTTGGCAGAGGGCAGGTTATCGGTGGTATCGGAGACGATCGAAGACCATCCGATTAGCCGCGCACGTGACTCCAGGGCGCGCATCATGCGCAGCTGAAGACGATGCCCGAAATGCTTCTCCAGGACGCCGACACGGCAAAAATAACCGGCATTCGACACATGCGTCGAGGGTACGACGCCTGCGAAGGCTACCGGCTCGGCCTCCCTGAAGGCCAGCCACCAGTGGCCGTGCTCGAACTCAGGTACGGGCGCGGCGTGCAGAAACGTCGACCGATGCAGATCGGTCAGCACATCGACAATATCTTCATCCAGGGCATCGACTTCGCGAATTCGATACATCGGCTCATTTCCCGAGCGCCGACTTGACGCCGAGCCAGACGGCCCCCAGCAATCCGGTCGCAATCACGGTGATGACGGCCTTGAACGTATAGCTCTGCGCCTGCTCGACGCTCCTGCGCCAACTCCTCAGATGCTGCAGGTCGGCACGCAGTTCCCTTCGATCCTGCTCGTCGAACCCGAACGAGGTCAGCGTGGTCGCAACCGCTTTCAGGACCACCGCATCGATGTCATCGTGTCGAAGCTTCTGTTGTTCAGCCAGGGTCTCGACGACGATCGTCCTGATATCTGCGACTTCCATGCAGCTCACCGCTTGATGATCCGCGCGATGTTTTCAAACGTCCGCTTGCTGAAATAGAACCCCATGATCATCCCGGCCCACATGCTGACGTCACCTTTCAACGCAGTAGTGGTGCCGAGGCCGAGCACGGTATCCCACAACACGCATTTGGCGTAGAACGCCAGCGTCACGTAGAACGCTAGTTTCTCCGGCTCCCAGGGATGCCCGATCTGCGCCGTTTTCAACTGCGCAGCAACCCGTGCTTCGACAGTCTGCGCGGCGATCTCATCAGCAGCTGTATCCGCCGCGATCCGCTCGGAGACGTTCCCGGCCTTCAGCTTGGCCTGGTAAGCGTCGATCAAACCTTTGATAACGGGACCACCGACAAAAGAGAGAAGACCCATCCACATGTCAGAGCGTCCTCCGACGAGCCAGTTCGGTCAGGACACCTGCAAGCGCAACGGCGCAGAGCATCCTGACGGCGTCTTTCGACGTCATCTCGGTGAGCTGCGCGAAATCGTATCCGGAGAACCCCGCGATTAGTCCCGCGGACATGATGCCGACGAACCACTGCACCCGCGCCCAGAAGATGGTGAGCGAGTGCCTGAACCAGGCCTTGATGCCGTCCCACATGCTATGACTTCCTCCTGAAAATGGCGGTAAGGACATCGGCGATGAATGCGCCGATCGCCCCCTTCGACGGGTTGATGATCGATGGCGTGACAACCTCGGCCGATGCAGGTGTGGCCGAGGGCGGCGCTGGCGCCAACACCTTCGAACCTGCAAGAGCGATGGTCGGGTCGAGTGCCATCATCGCCATCAACAGGCCGGCGCAGCCGAGCTGGCCGTCGACGACGTTGGCGTCATAGACACCGTCGCGGACATATTTGCCGGACTTGTACTGATCGGTGCCGGACCAGACGTAAGGAGATGGCCGCCCTCTCGCCGCGTAGCCGAGCCCGTTATATTCCTCGAGCTTGGTCAGCAGGCGGCCGACAGACCAATCCTTGTTGCGCGCGGCATACGGAGCGCAATGGACCAGCGCATCGATCGCAGCCTCCTCCCAGGACCGGAAAGGACCGCGCCCTGCGGGCACGTGAACCGAAACCTTGTTCCAGGGATCACCTTGCGCAAGTGCCCCTGTCCAATCCTGCGAGCACTCCCGCTCGTGGATGACGGCAATCACAGCCCAGGGAACGCCGGTCTTCGAAGTAACCGCCTGGTATCTGGCCTTTGCTTCACGTGCGACCAGACGGTGGGCAACTGTAGCAAAATTTCGCGTGAGCCTGGCATTAGCCCAACGCTTCGCATTCGCCGCGATCAGGGCGTTAACGTCGGTCATTGATGTTCTCGGGGTGGTTGTGGTAGGGAGGCGAGGATCGAGGCGGCCGCAATAGCTTGGGCCGCATTAGGCTTCTTGCTGGCTGTATCTTCTGCGCTCGCCGCTTAAATCGAGAATGATGTACGCAATATTTCGCTAGACACGCCGAATGTGGTCTAGATAATTCGAAGCAGCTTGTTGCAAACGATGGACGGCTGCACAATCTTGGTCGCGGTCTGCGCACCGTTTGTGTAAGAAACGCTGATCGAATTGCTTCCTGAAGAAGTCACCGAGCCAATCGTCATCTGCGTTAAGGCACCCGCTCCGTAGTAAGAGCCGCTTCCATTTGTCAAAACGGCGCCAGTCGTGAAGCCATACGCGAGTGATGAAACCGACGACATTACTGAAACTGAATTGCTCCCGCTTGACGTGAGCGAAGGGATTTGACCCGAAGCAAGCGTGACATTTTGCGCACCTCCAGATGCGCCAAGAGTCGCGCCATCAATACTACTTCCAGCCGTAGTCAGGCGGGAAGCAGCCGAGCCGCCCATATCGTCCTTACCAGCTGCTACACGTCCGCGAAGATCTGGGATGTTAAATGTCGTGCTGCCGTCGCCAGAGCCGTTCATGGTACCGATAAGGGCAAACAGCGCTGAATAGGTGCTCCGGCTAATCGCTTGCCCGTACGGGAGTACAAAATTGCTACTCGGCGCAACGGTGCCGAAATAGTCGATCATGCCCCCTATCGGCACCGCGAACGGAAGCTGATAGAAGTTCTTCAGTCTCCATGTATTGCCAGAGTTGTAGTAGACTAGGGTATAGACCCCGCCCGTAAGCAGCGTAGCGTTCGGAACTGCCGTCGTGCCGCTTACCGTATCAATGATGATTGGGTCGGCGCCTAAACCATCAATGTTCAAAGTAGGAAATGCGCCGTTCGTCGCATGGATGGTGACGGCAAGTTCTGCGCCGTTCATGGCAGATTTCGAAGCAAAACCTTGGTTCGAAGTGAGAGAAAACGCCGTCGGACTCCCAGTTGTAATGAGTAGGCCCGCCGTATCGTCACGATATTTCGCGACCGATGCCATGAGCGCGCGAACGCCATCGTTGACGGCGCTTGGCGCCATTCCTTCGGCCATATTCACCGTTGAATCCGCCGTCGCATTGCTAGCCGCCGTCTGCGACCACTTATAAAGCGTCATATCGAATTCTCCGTCCCGGCAAACCCCGGCCTGTCACTTTCTGTTCAAATCAAGGTACTGCGCGCAGGCGCACGCCGGAGCGCGGGCTGTCAGCAGGTTTCGGATCACACCGGGAGGAACGCCGGGGCTCTCTCTTGCGACGACTTCCACACTGCCATCTATGATAGCTTCGATTTCTGCCCTGACCTGCTTGATACGATCTTCAAGCGATGGGGTGCGTTCCGGCTTCATGGATCTGTCCTCTCGTTCGGGCGGTGTTGTTGGCCGATGCATTCCGCCAATCTCCGCCTGGCGTCGGCAGCCTCGTTTTGCGAACGGCGAAGTACCCGATCCCGCCGGGTCTCGTGCGCCGAGACGCAAAGTTGCAAGTCATATGGCAGCGACTTGAATTGATGCTTCTGATCGGCCGGCCAGGAGCGAGGCGGATTGATTCTCGCAAGCCCGTCGATCGCCGCCGCGACCTTCCAGCCGAGGGTCGGGTCGGCAAGACCGATCGCCCCGTGCAGTTTCGATATGTCCTGAATCGCCGGCCACAACCGCTCGATACCGAAGGGCGCACAGTCCATGATGAACCGTTCGACGTCGGCCGGTGACGCCGGGCATGGAGAGATGCCGTTCAATTCGCACCATTTGACGAACATCGGCGCAGCCTGCTTCCGCGCCCGCGCCAGGGCGGCGAGGACGGGATCCGTGGTCGGACGCATGGGGCGCTCTATCGTCTGGCCTTGCGCAGCGCCTCGTGGACACCGCCCAGCTTCTTTCGCAGCGCCATCAATTGTGCGCGGCGGCGCAGGCTGTGTGCACCGGAATCGATCTCATCTCGCAACTCGGCATCAACTCTTTCGAGGGCACCCGCCCGCTTCTCCAGCCCATAGAGCGCAAAATTGGTCGTGATGTCGTCAACTGAAATCGGCTTTTCGTTGTGCTTTTCCTCTACCGAGCCAACTCGCTCGATGAAGGTGCGTTCGTCTTCCGCCATCTGAGACTCCTGTCGATCGAGTACTGTCGCAGTGACCTTCATCGCCTGCCGGATTTCCGCGCGTGATAGAGCGCGACAGCGTCCTTGATATCCCCGGTACTGGATAGCCTGGTGTTGAGCGCCCGCAGATCCACCTGCTGCCGCTCCGCGGGCGTTCGCGACATTCCGGGGCGAATGACCGGCGGCAATGGTTTTGCCACCGCTTCATTCCTTGCCTTCATCATCAGGCGGTACTTCCCGGCATCATACATCATGCGCTGAAAGGCAGCGTTGCGCATCAGGGGTTCGGTCCTGAAGAGGTGGTTCAGTTCAACAGGTTCGATGCCGCTCGCTCTGGCCGAAGCCATGATCTCGGCGGAAACGGCCGCCTGCGTCTCCCTGGTTTCACCTTTCATCATGGTCTCGAAGCGAGCATCCTCGGATCGCGCGTAGTTTTCAAAACCTTGCCGGTTCAGCTCGATCTGCCGGGCACTTTCTGCGCGCTGGCGTTCCAGCAACTGTTCGCTGGCCGCGACCATCGCCCGGACGCGTTCGAACTTGGCCGGATCCTGCTGCGAGAGCTGCTCGAGCGCGTCAGGCAGATTTTCAGGTGCCACGGCGGCCAATTCCGGAAACTGGCTGAGAAAGCTGACTTGCGCGATCTGCGTCGCGGCTGCGATCCCATCGAGATAGGCTTGCCGCATCCGTTCAGCTTCGCCGAGCTGTTGTTCGATCGCGTGTCGTACCTGGGGATGCTGCAGCGCCTTCTCAAGCTCGACGTCGAGAGAAGAAGCCGCAGGATCCTCCCCACCGGGCGATCCTGAATCGCGGTCATGGACCCCGCTTGCGCGCTCTGCGGCTTCTCCGGCAGGCGGTCGATCGAATCCGTACAACTCCGCAGCATCCGGATTGCTCGCCAGGGCTTCCGCGCGCAACGCGTCAACTTCGGCAGCCAGATCCTTCGCGGTCGCGTTTGCGGCAATGAGCCTTTCCGCAGCGGTCACTGCGGCATAGTCGTGGCTGGCGCGCGAAAGGGTGATGGCTTCGTTCGCGGCCGCAGGCTCGCCTGACGGTCCGGTATATCCGCGAACGATTAACTCATCGGCGGCATCGCCACGCTGCGCGGCAGCCTCACGCAGCGAGACGCTATCGCTGCCGATCGCTTCACCATGATCTTCAGTCCTTTCGATCGGCATCGGCACGTAACCGCCGTTGGCGAGTTCATAGGCTGCGCCAGTCAATACCGAATCCGGTTCGGTCGTCATTATGTGGACTCCAGGGTCGGAATTTGGAACGAATTGGTCGCGTTTGATCGCAAGCAGGCATGCCAGCTGTTCCGCCGGCAAGCTTCGTGGCGGTGTTCAGGGCTGACCGAGGCGAACCTGGTAAGCCGGATTTTCAGGGCAGGAATGAAGGCTTGAGGTCTGAATTTCTTCTGTGGATTGGTTCGAGGATTTCGACATCAAGCTCGCTAGCGCATCGGGCCAGAGCTGGAACGATATGCTCAATCTGCTGCGGCTCACAATTCTCAAGCACGTAGTTGCCGAGTGCCTGCAGCTTCCGGAGGATCTCTTCTCCCATGCGACATATGTCTTCTGCTGCTTGCCGATTCATGGAGTAGCCCTCCTCTTCAAGGATCAAAACATTCCATGCATTGCATGCACGTACGTGCGCTTGTGCAAACCAAAGGCATCGCGGTTCAGCAAAGGAAGTCAAGCAGACGCGGCATCAGTTTCGCCCATCCTGCGCGAAGCTTCGGTGGCGGCACGGTAGTCGACGGCCTTGTATCCGCCGATCTCGATCACCGCATGTGGCGCGGATTTTTCCACGTCCTGGGCCATCAGGCCGATGTGGTAGGCCGGCGCCCCCTTGTAGCGATAGCCGTAAACCGGCGTGCCGTCGAACAGCGCTCCGACTTGCGAAATGTCTTCCTTCAGGCGCATGTCGGATTTGGTGAAGCCGCTAAACAAGCTACCGATACCGCCGGCAAGCTTGCTGAACTGATCGACACCAGACATCTGCTGGGTCCCCGTCGTGGTATCCGATGACTGTTTCCCAAGTCCGGCAATCGGAACGCCGATATTGGCCAGCAAGCCGAGAGCTTGAACCGGGATACCGCGCCGCTGCGCCTCCGCCGCCAGCGTGGCGTTGGCACCGTAGTTCTGGGCAACCAATGCGGATTGCGTCGCCGTCACGCCCTGCCCCTGATTGGCGAGGTAGTTCTGCTGGAGCCCGGAGAGCGTGCCGGCAGTGGTATTGCCAGCATTGTAAAGCGCGTTGGCCGCATTGATCTGATTGGTGACGTCCTGATTGTATTGCGCGGCGATCACCGGTGCCTGGGCTGCGGCTACTCCGCGTCCATATGCCATCTGGTTGGCGCCGCTGAAGTCGCGGCCGGCGGCCGCAAACTGACCGTTGACGGAATTGGCAACGTCGGTCTGGATTTGCGCCAGCTGGGCAGCAAGCGCGGGGTTATTTGCGATCATGCTGCCGCTGGCATAGGGCATCACCTGACTGCGAAAGGCGCCAAGATTTTCCCGCAGATTTGCGGCTTGACCATCGGCGCCGCCACCACCCAACAGGGACTTCGCGTAGGCGTCGACTTGTCCCGCATAAGGATTGCCACGAGCTGCATTGCTTTGCAGCGTATCCAGTGCACTGCTTTCCGCACCCGTGAGTCCGGCATTGCTCAAGCCGGCATTCAGTTGTCCGAGGATGCTCCGCAGCATCGGTTGGCTGGCTTCCCACGGCGCAGTCTGCGACTGCTGGGTCTGTGTCGACGAAGATTGTCCGCCCATCGGATGCTCCTTTTCAAGAATGGCATTATCTGGGAGCCGGCACCGAACGTACTCGAAGCCAATGCTCAATCGCGAAGTTTTGAGGTCACACGAGAAGAATAGCTATCGGCAAGCGGAGCGTTGGCGCGCACGTTGCCTCATTGCTGACGAGCATCTGAAACGGCAACGTCGATCGTTGCACCAATTCACCACCGAGCCGTCCGATGATCCTGAAGAAGGGAATCGCATTTCCTGTTCGAGCGAAGGCTGCCGCCGGCATAACCCAAACGAAGCCGTCTATTTTCCAATTTTCCTTCTAACCAACCTGCGCTCCGGCCGTGTTGGAATTGAGGGAAGTTGAGCTCCCACTGAGGAAGCGTCTTGCACATATCCATCGGAGATCGCGTCAGGCTGGAACTTGCTCCTCTGCATCGCCTCCTGCAGCAGACCCAACAAACCGCCCGGTGATTCAATCCGTTCTCGCTCCAACAATTGATCCGTCACAAGGAAGTTTGGATTATGGTCCGGATCGTTGTAAGGATTTTGCTCGGACGGATCCACGTCAAGCGGTGGTCGCTTCAGCAACGGTTCGGGGAAGGGGTTCGACGCCGGCGGATCTTGAGGCGGTAGAGGTGCCCAGGGCTCATTTGGCGGATTTAGAAATGTTGTCGGATTTTTTTGGAGCCAGCCAGGTCGGCTAAAGTATTCGGGAACAACGCCATCGATCGCAAAATTTTGGGTTCGATAGGGATATTTTCGAAATGAGGAAGTCATACGTTTTCTCGCGATTGGCCCAAGGGGTGATCGGTAGACCGCCTACCCGAACAATTTGGCGGATTGAAAATTTGGTTGGCCTGAAGACACCCCGCGGGCACGCGGACCATTCTCACTTTGCAATTCTGGTGACTGCAAGCGGTCCATTTATCTCATGATCAAATCGAAGGACTGACACGCACTACGGATCGTAGATCACCCGAAGATCAAACGAGGCAGTCATCGTATCAACCTCATCCTGGTTTTCCGGATAGGCCTCGTAAACAACTCTCGTCTTCATGGTGCTCGCATAATATCGCGGATTCCACGTCCAGAGCAGATTTGACGGGTATCTGCCTCGCTCTCCGAATCTGTTCCTGAGAACTCTTCTGACAAACGCAGTTTGAGGTGGATACTCCATCGAAGGATCGATAGCCCTTGTCCAGACGTACCATTTATTCATTTCTTTCAGGTCTTCATATGCGGCTTGATACTCGGGAGGAGCGTACGAACAGACCTTGTTTTCCAGACGCTTGGGACCGTCGTCCCTTGCTTCCTCAAATGAGGAGCAAAGGTGTTCACTCACCGGGAGACTCCACGCAACGAGTGTCCCCTTGAATACGAAAGCCGTACTCGATGCGAACAGGAGATAACTCGCGCATGAGTACAGGCAGTAGTCGTACACGACCACCGTCGCGCGTCGTCGCCGCAGCGCCTCGGCAAGCAGTACGGCCGGACGGCCGTCGCCGCCAAAACTTCTGACCACGAAGAGACCCCCCTCTTCGAGACCATTGACCAACGAGAAATCCAGCGTGTGCTCAATCCGGCCGTCAAAGCACAAAACTCGTCTGCCGGAATCTAGCGCCATAGGACGCTCCACGTTGCCGCGACAATGTTCAACGGCGCGAGCGTAAATGGTCTTTTCTGGTTCGGATGGCTGTGCCCACGAAGGCACTGACTTGTATCCAGCTAGCGCGATCACGCATATGACGACAAAATTTCGAGCACGAAAAATCGAACGCCACTTTGTCCGCGGCGGAAATCCTGCGGATGGAATGAGTAAGGCACGTCGCCCAGGCGAAGCCGCGGACGATTTCCGACAAAGAGCCCGGCCTGCCTTGCCGTGTGGCATGACGATGTTCATCTCCAGGCGATAGAAGAATGACCGTAGCCGAACATGGAACAAACCACGAACATTGTCAACCGTAGGTGTTTGCCTTTAGAGTCCGTCGCCTGCGACGAGTTCAGTTGAAACTCTCGAGCAATGGCAGCGATTCCCGCGTGGACAACAGCAACTCTGCGTCCCTGCAACGAATGTGGAATGGGGACCATGAGTAACGAACCCGAGACGGAGCGAGACGATGCATCGACGCAACAACCGCCCCGAAGGTCAGCGGTTCGCAGGGTGATCTTCTGGATCGCCGTCGCATGGTTCTGCTGTTATCACTTTTTGTTTGTGATCCTCCTGGCCGTCGACTCCAATCACTTCGACAAGGACTACGAACTTTCTATCTGGATGCTCGTCTTCATGTTTGCCGGAGGATTGATGTGGCTTGGGTCAGCCTACTGGATCTATGACAAGTTGTTCAGGATGGCTCAGGCACGCTGGCCGGAAGCGAAACGCATCAGGGAAATTCTGAGTCCATTGCTTCGATCGTTTCTACATCCGCATCATTGAAACTAGTCTGATCAGGAGCCCAACAGGACGATATTCGGGCAAGCGGCGACAATCTAGACCTTCATCAAGGCGCCAATGGTCTGAAGTATCTTGATACGGCAAGCGCGGCGGGCAACGCGCGACGTCCCAACGGATAGGCCTTCTGCAACATCTCGCCCGCCTTGCTTTCGGGGGATGCGTCTTCCAGTCCCTGAACGACGATACCGGAAGCAACCGCGTGCTTCGCTATCGTCGCAGGCAATTCGCGCAGGGCCGCCGCTCCGGTGCGAATCCCGGACAATGCCGTCGAGCCAAGAATGGCTGGAACAAATTCGCCGATCGTTTCCGCGTAACGCCCGCTTCGGGTTTTCGGCTGCTAGAATTGCCAGGGAATAAGCTTTTCGATGCCCTGACGGAAGGCATCCGCAGTTGCGCGCTCCCTGATCCAATCCGGCCCATCAGGAGAAAATTCCGATTGCCCGGTCGCGCGAAACCACGTGTTTGCAAGCTGGTTCTTCGGCAGAAGGCCGAAGCCGGTTGGAATTTCTCCCAATAGCCCGGCCGTATTGACGGCACCATGGACTACGCCGATGCCGGCAGACTTCGCAATGTCGATCGGATCCGGTTCAGGCGCCTGTAGCCGGACGGAGCTTCTCACGCCGCGCGATAGTCTCGCAGCTGCAGCTTCGCTTGCTTCTTGCGCCTGGCCTGCTTCGAATTGCCGGATCGATTGCGAAGACGCCGGGGAATTTACAGTGAATGGCAAAGCACCGCTTCGTACTCGCGAAAGCTCTCTGAAATCAGGCCCTTCCGCCACGGGGGCACCTCGATGGCCGCTACTCGGGATTGGCTGATACCGGCTCTGCTCAACTTGCAAGGCTTGAAGCCTGCCGAGAAGACCGCCTTGCTGACCTGCATAGACCCCGGAATCGAATGGATTTCGGCCGACCGTCCCTGCTTCTGAGCCTATACCTGCCTCGCTCATCGGCATAAGCGCTTGAATCGAATTCGTATGCGTCGAGAAAGTTGATGCCGCTCATTCAAGGAGTACCTTATCCATAATGACGTGCTGCTGTCGGTAGCCGTCTAGCGCGCGCAGCCAGCCCTTCCGCCCATAAATGCGAACCCGCGCGCATCCCTCATTCCTGGCGTAGTTCTCGATCTGCCCTATCAACGGAAGCCAGCGTTTCATGTTGGTGCCGCCGCATGCAGTAATGATGCAGACTTTTCCATTTTCAGTGTTCATCAGAACGGTCGCAGCAGCGGCCTCAATTTCTCGCCCGTTCCAAGCGATCCACAGTAGGCTTCGGCCGGCCAAAATATCTGCTTCGATATCGGAGAGCGCGCTAAGTCCCGTTCGGCGGCAGGCCTCTTTCAGCAACAGGCGGACGTGCGGCCAGATCTGATCGACCTGCTTAGGATCAAAGCAGATGGGTTCAGTGCAATCATAAACGGATGCGGAAATCGAAATTGCGCTCAACGTCGGCGGAACTGATTTTCGCACCATTGCTTCTTTTGAGCTTCGGATTCGAAAGCTTTGCTCCAACATGCTCGATTCTGTGATTCTCCCCCGAGCGTATTATTCTCATCTCGTTCGAGATATCGGCAGAAGTCGTTCCAGTCTTCGGTGTTCCCCTCCGCGGCTCGGATACAGCGATTATAGGCATTGCGCCCACCGCTGCCACCGCCATACATTCCACGCGGAAGGATTTGAAAAAGCTTTGCCGCAGTACTCCACCATTCTGGGATTGCCGGCGTCGATATCGGCGGGATCATGCCAGGCGGGATCGAAGTCGGAGGAGGCCTCACGCCAAATCGCGAGAACCCCGCCGTCACTGGTGCGGGCCTTTTGCCGTCCGACCAAAGTGTTTCTGTACCCTCAGTTGATGGCTGCCCAGTGTCGGTAGCACCACCTTGGTCGCGGGAATAGTTCGGAGACGTTTCAACGTTATACTCGGCATCCTCCATTCCACCTGGTGACCTCGCCACTGACGAGAGTCGAGCTAGCTGTCGAAAATTTGGATCTAGCTGTGCCGAGTGTGCTCTTGCGTTGGAATCCCCTCCCCTAGGATACAGACTCGCGAGCATGTCGCGTTGTGATTCTCCATTCCCTCTTGGCGTAGAAGTCGGCGACACTCGGTATTCTCCGCTTTGCAGCCAACGTTGCCCATCCATCGCCCTCCGCAAGATAGCTATGAGTTCGTCTTCATTCGCGTTGCCATCAATTGTAGTCTCAGGCCCGAAATATCCACGAAGATTCCAGTTATACATTGATACGTCTCCATAATCTTAACGTAGTATTTGAGATGTTTTGTCCCGCAACAGCGGTTAAAATGCTTAGTTCGACGATACGACGCGATGGCGATTTTCAACCCAAGACAGCATATGCGAATGTCCGCCCGACCGTCGCCGAATTGGCATGCGTGATCGTGAACGATCCGTTCGCTACGGCGCTCACATAGATCGTGCCATTGCCAACTTCCGTCGCCGCATTGGCCGACACCGGCGTCAGAATTGGCGTAGATTCCGCTGCGCAATTCGCCGTCGTCACGGTTGTCGTCCCCGACCCTGTCGACAGCGTCACGCTTCCCACTGCATTCGAACGGCCGGCTGCGAGTTGCTGGAGTGCAAGCACGATCTTCTTCAGGTCGGTCTCGGTGATCCCAGGCACATAGGCCGTCATAACACACCGCCCGTCGTCACATCCGGCACGACGCCCGCGCAAAACGTCCACGACGACGCGGCTGGAATGCGCACTTTGAAACGCACGTAGCGGGCATCCCGCATCTGGTCGCAGCGTCCCGTTCGGGAATTGACCGGCACTTCCGCGCCTGAAGCTGCTGGCGCCGAAGGCGTATCCCGATAGGAAACCGAGCCATAAGCCATGGCCGCGTCGGTGACGGGCCTGAAGCCACGGATCGTGATGCGGTTTTCATCGGTCCCCTGCTCGGCGGTCTCGACGGTTGCTTCCAGATTGGCGCCGCGGAAGAATCCCAACGCGTGCGAAGCGTTGAATTGACCGATCTCCGGCTGAACCGCCGTCGCATAGGCATCCAGGCTCAACGTCAGCGCGTCTAGTGAAGACGAAATGCTATCGAGGTTTTCAAGCGTGAGCCCCGTCTGCGAAATTCCAAGCAGGTATTCGCCACTCACGGACACCGGGAAGAACCGGTCGAGCACGAAATCATAACCGAGCAGCTTGTCGTAGGTCGTCCCGACGGCACCGGAAACCGACTTGTACGCCCAGTATACCCGTGTGCTTCGCGGGTCAGCGGCGCCGACGAACAGTTGCAGATTGCCCTTGTCGAGATCCGCAAGGAACGTGCGATCGACTTTTTCACGGCCGATCTGCTCGGGCACTCCGCCGGGATCGATCTTGTGAAAGCCCTGGCCGGCGTAGAAGAATACCCGTTCGCCTGCCCTGACGATCGAATAAGGCGCATACAGACCCTTGTCCTGGGTGATACGATCGATCTGAAAGATGATCGGTGATCCCGGCACGTACGACATCCGCCGGATGGCCTGATCCTGAAAGACAACGCCTGCCTCACCGCCGGCGACGCCGCGGAC
Source organism: bacterium (assembly GCA_029946075.1). Lineage (GTDB taxonomy): Bacteria > Pseudomonadota > Alphaproteobacteria > Rhizobiales > Xanthobacteraceae > Bradyrhizobium. Next base: position 20,098 of record JAQSDT010000685.1, read on the forward strand.
GATGCCGCCGTCGGGAAAATCCTGGAAGTCGGACGACTTTACGCCGCTCGTCCAGCTGTCGGATGCATTGAAGTTGTTGAGGCCGGACCATTGAATGCGGTACGGGCTCGACAGCAATCCGGAGAGGACCAGGAATTTTCCGACCACGCTGATATAGGCCGCCTGCGGCGGCGTGCCCAACGCATTGCCGAACGCCGACGAGGAGGACAGGTCAAATACCTGCAGTGCCGCATTCGCCTGGGTCGC
>JAQSDT010000686.1 GCA_029946075.1 bacterium
GTGCCATAGGCGATGTAGCTGTTGGCGAGCTGCTGGCGCTGGAACAGGTCGAGTCCGAGCGCGATGCGGTAGTCGAGCAGATACGGCTCGACGAACGACAGCGAATAGCCGCGCGCGTACTGGCCGTAGGTCACCGACGCTTTCGCATAGAGGCCGCGACCGAGGAAGTTGCGTTCGGAGATGCTGACCTCGGCGAGCGCGCCGTCGGTGGTCGAATAGCCACCCGACACCGAGAAGTCGCCGGTCGACTTCTCTTCGAGGTCGACGATCAGGATCACGCGATCGGTCGACGAGCCGGGTTCGGTGACGATCTTCACGCTCTTGAAGAAGTCGAGGTTCTTGAGGCGGCGCTCGGCGCGATCGACCAGCGCACGGTTATAGGCATCGCCCTCGGAAAGGTCGAACTCGCGGCGAATCACGTAGTCGCGGGTACGGGTGTTACCGCGGACGTTGATGCGCTCGATATAGGTGCGCGGACCCTCGTCGACATTGAAGACGATCGAGACGGTGTGCTGCTCGAAATTGCGATCGCCGCGCGGGCGAACGATCGCGAACGCATAACCGCGGCGCGAAGCCTCGATCTGCATTTCCTCGACCGACTTCTCCAGCGCCTCGGCGTTGTAGAGCGAGCCGACATTGACGCGGCTGAAGCTGCGCAGCACGTTCGCATCGAGCGTCGAGATCGAGGACTGGAACGTCACGGACGCGACGCGGTATTGCTGGCCTTCCTCGATCTTGAAGGTGACGAGGAAGCCCTTGCGCTCGGGGTCGTATTCGGTGAGCGCGGCGACCACCTGCACGTCGGCAAAGCCGTTCTTCAGATAGAAGCGGCGAATCAGGTCGCGGTCGGCTTCGACGCGATCGGGGTCGTAGACGTCGGCGCCGCCGAGGAAGCTCAGCAGGTTGGATTCGCGCGTCTTGATGACGTCCTTCAGGCGATAGGTCGAATAAGCGACGTTGCCGACGAACTCGATCGATTTGACACCGGTCTTGCCGCCTTCGTTGACGGTGAAGATCAGGTCGACGCGGTTGTTCGGCTGCTCGATGATCTCAGGGGTGACGCGAACGTCGTAGCGGCCCGAGCGGCGGTAGATTTCCGCGATGCGCTGGGCGTCCGACTGGACCGTCGGGCGCGAGAAGGTGCCGCGCGGCTTGGACTGGATTTCGGCGGTGAGTTGCTCGTCTTTGACCTTCTTGTTGCCCTCGAACGCGATGCGTCCGATCACGGCGTTTTCGACCACGGTGACGACGATCCGGCCGCCGACCTGATTGATGCGCACGTCCTGGAACAGGCCGGTTTCGATCAGCGCCTTGAGGCCGTCGTCGATCTGGGCCTGCCCGAGGCGGCCGCCGGGACCCGGCTTGAAATAGGAACGGATGGTCTCGACTTCGACGCGCCGGTTCCCCTCGACGGCAATCGACGCGACGGTCTGGGCCATCGCCGGCATAGGCGCAAGCACGCCCGACAGGGTGGCACCCAGCGGCACGGCGACCATGACCAGGGCGGCGAACAAGCCGCCCCGAACTCGCATTCCAAACATCATGCGCAACGCGCCCTTATCATCCCGATGCCGGCCCGCACCCCTACGAACCGGCAGATTCCCATTTGTTGCACTGCTTGTAGCCAATTTCGACGGGGCGGCAAACCAGACAACGCCGTTAGATTCCAATTTCATTCCAAGACGTTGCCGATAGGCAACGTCACAAAAAAGCCGCTTCTACGATTTCCCGAACAGCCCCTTCAGCCAGGGCACCTGATGGAAGTCGTTGTAGAACGCAAAGACCATCAGCATCAGCACCAGCACCAGCCCGACCCGGAACCCGTACTCCTGCGACTTTTCCGACAGCGGACGGCCCCGAAGCACCTCCGCCGCGTAGAACATAAGGTGACCGCCGTCGAGCAGCGGCACCGGGAACAGGTTCAGCAAACCGATCGAAATCGACAGCACCGCCGCCAGATGGAGCAGCGGAATGATTCCCAGCGTCGCCACCTGCCCCGAGATCTGGGCGATCCGAATCGGCCCGCCGATCTGGTCGGCACTGGCCCGGCCGGTGAATATGTTGCCGATGTAGGACAGCGTCTGGTCGATCACGAACCAGGTTTCCTTGACGCCGAGCCAGACGGCGGTGGCCGGATCGACCTTCTCGGTGGTCGCCTCACCCGCAGATGTGGCGCGGGTTATGCCCAAAATCCCGAGTTTTTGGGTGTTTCCGAACGGATCCTTGACCTCGCGCAGTTCCGGCGTCGCCTTCAGCTGCAGCGCAGCATCGCCGCGCTTGATGCTGAACGTCAGCGTGTCCCCGGCCCGGACGCTGACGAAGCGCTGCATGTCGGTGAAGGTCACGATCTTCTTGCTGTCGATCGCAGTCACGATGTCGCCGACCTGGAACCCGGCGCGCTCGGCGGCGCTGCCGGCCTCGATCTTGTCGACGCGGGCGGTGGTGCTGGGCTTGCCAAAGAAGGTGAAGAGACAGGCGAAAATCACGATCGCCAAAATGAAATTCGCGATCGGGCCGGCGGCGACGATGGCCGCCCGGGGGCCGACTTTCTTGTGATGGAAGCTGCCGGCCCGCTCCTCGGCGGTCATGCGGTCGAGCGTTTCGGCCGAGGCCGGGGTCGAGGCTTCCGATTCGTCGCCGAAGAACTTCACATAGCCGCCGAGCGGGATCGCGGAAATCTTCCAGCGCGTGCCGTGGCGGTCGTTGAAGCCGACGAGTTCCGGTCCGAAGCCGAGCGAGAAGGTTAACACCTTCACGCCCGCCCAGCGGGCGACCAGGAAGTGACCGAGTTCATGGAAGAAGACGACGATGGTGAGGACGAACAGGAAGGGGATGATGTAACCGATGAGCCCATGGCCCAACGTGTTGAGACTATTTAGAAAAAGATCAGTCATCCGATTCCCCTCGGCGTGAGCCGATGGCCCCGCCCCCAACCCACTAGGATGCCTTTAAGGCAATTTGAGGCAATAGGGTGGCGGCCCTATTTCTCGCGTTATGGTCAACGGAAATCGCGTCATCGGCCGAACTCAGGGGGGCCAGATTTCCGGCCCTGATCCAGTCGTTCAGGGTCGCTTCGACGAGGCGCGCGATGGCCCCGAACTTGATCTTTCCGGCGATGAAAGCCGCCACCGCGACCTCGTTGGAGGCGTTGTAGACGGTGGTTGCGCCCTGCCCGGTCCGCAGCGCCTCGTAGGCCAGCCGCAGGCCCGGGAACCGCTCGAAGTCAGGCGCCTCGAACGTCAGCTGGCCGATCCTGGCCAGGTCCAGCCGCGCCGAAGGACCGACGATTCGGTCCGGCCAGCCGAGGCAATGCGCAATCGGAATTCGCATGTCCGGCGCGCCGAGCTGGGCGACCACCGAGCGGTCCGAGAATTCGACCATGCCGTGGATGATCGACTGCGGATGCACCAGCACGTCGATCTCGTCGGCCGACAGTGCAAACAGATACGAGGCTTCGATGACCTCGAGGCCCTTGTTCATCATCGAGGCCGAGTCGATCGTGATCTTCTGGCCCATGCTCCAGTTCGGGTGCTTGAGCGCCTGCGCCAGCGTCGCCTGCTCGATATCGGCCGGCGCCCAGGTGCGGAACGGACCGCCCGACGCGGTGATGATCACACGCACAAGCTCTTCGCGGTTGCCCGAGGAAAGCGCCTGAAACAGCGCGTTATGCTCGGAATCGGCGGGCAAAATGCAGGCGCCGGCTTTGGCGGCGCGCTGCATGAAGAAATCGCCGGCGCACACCAGGCATTCCTTGTTCGCCAATGCGACGGTGGCGCCGCGATCGACCGCAGCCAGCGCCGGTTTCAGCCCGGCCGCACCGCTTACTGCCGCCATCACCCAATCGGCAGGCCGCGCGGCGGCTTCGGTGATCGCGCTCTCGCCCGCGCCGCATTCGATGCTGGTGCCGGCGAGCGCGGCCTTCAATTCAGCGAGGCGCGAGGGATCGGCAATCGCCGCAAAACGCGCGCCGAATTCCTTCGCCAACTTGGCGAGAGCCTCGACGTTGGAGTTCGCGGTCAGCGCCTCGACCTGGTAGCGGTCGCGCGCGCCGCGCAACAGATCCATGGTGCTGTCGCCGATCGAACCGGTGGCGCCCAGCACCGTCACGGTCCGCACGTCGGAGACGGCGGCCTTGTTGTTACGCAATGGAACTGCGCTCATATTTTCACCAAACCATAAGACCGCGGCCGACGCCATCAGCGCCGCCCCGCACGAGCCCGAAAAGCGCCGCCACAACGACGGCCGCGACAAATCCATCCAGCCGATCCAGCACCCCGCCATGGCCGGGAATGATCTGGCTGGAATCCTTTACGCCAAAACGCCGCTTCACGGCGGATTCGAAGAGATCGCCGAGCTGTGAGGCAACCGATAGCTCCGCCGCCAGCAGCAGCAACGGCCCGGTCTTCCCGAAATCCAGCATGGCAAACCCGAAAGCGACCGCGAGACTGGCCGCAAAGCCGCCGACCGCGCCCGCCCACGTCTTCTTCGGGCTGACGCGCGGCCATAGTTTTGGCCCGCCAATGCCGCGACCGGCGAAATAGCCGCCGGTGTCGGTCACCCAGACCACCAGCAGCACCAGCATCAGCGCGGCAAAGCCATTGGTCGTATCGAGCCGCACCAGCACGGAGGCGATTTCAGCCGCCGCGGCATAGAGAAATCCTGCCGCGGCCCATCCGCGCCGCTCCGGCGCCAATGCTGCAACCACGACGATGCCGGCGGCAAGCACCATCAGCGCGATATCGATACGGCGCAACGCAAGGCAAAGTCCGGCAATCACCAGCGCCGCAACGCCCGGCACGATCGCGCGCATCGCGCCGCCGAGACCCACGACCGCGAGCCATTCCACGAACAGTCCGACCGCCGCCAGCGTCACCAGCGCTGCCCACAGCCAGCCGCCGGCATAGGCAATCGCAACGGCAAGCGGGATCAGCACCACGGCGGCAGCGATGCGTGTCAGGAGGTTGCGCGAACCGTCGCTCGCTGCCGCCGGCGCGGCTTCGCGATCGGTCACGATCCGGTTTTCGCGGCAAGACCGCCGAAACGGCGCTCGCGTCTGGCGTATTCGGCAATCGCGCTTTCCAGCGCCGCCTTGTCGAAATCCGGCCAATGAATCGGCACGAACACGAGTTCGCTGTAGGCGGCCTGCCACATCAGGAAGTTCGACAGCCGCTGCTCGCCGCTGGTGCGGATGATGAGATCCGGATCGGGAATGTCGGGCGCATCGAGATACTGGCCGAGCGCGTCCGCATCGATCGACGCCGGATCGCGCTTGCCCTCGGCCACTTCGCGCGCAAGCCGCTGCGCGGCATTGGCGATTTCCTGGCGCGATCCGTAGTTGAAGGCGACCACGAGGTTGAGCTTGGTGTTCGCCTTGGTGAGTTCCTCGGCCTCGTTCAGCAGCGTGCAGATGTCGGGCTCGAGCCCTTCCCGCTCGCCGATCACACGCACGCGGACGCCGTCGCGATGCAGCGATGCGAGATCGTTGCGGATGAAGCGGCGCAGCAGGCCGAACAGATCGCCGATTTCGGTCGCCGGCCGCGACCAGTTCTCCGAGCTGAACGAAAAGATCGTCAGATACTGCACGCCGAGTTCATGCGCGGCACGAACGACGCGGCGCAGCGCCTCGACGCCGCGGCGATGGCCTTCGGCCCGCGGCAGGCCGCGCGATGCCGCCCAGCGCCCGTTGCCGTCCATGATGATCGCCACGTGCAAGGGCACGGAGCGATCCGGTCCTTCGGTAGCGGGGGCGACGGCGTTCGACATCATCAAATTTCCAGGAACCGGTTCAACATTCGTTGGTAGCCGTCAAACCGTGAGGATTTCCTTTTCCTTGGCCGCCAGCATCTGATCGATCTCGGCAATCGTACCGTCGGTCGCCTTCTGCACGTCGTTGGCGAGGCGCTCCTGATCGTCTTCGGAAATCTCGTGATTCTTCTCGAGCTTCTTGACGACGTCGAGCCCGTCGCGGCGAACGTGGCGAACCGCGACCTTGGCCGCTTCCGCGTATTTGTGCGCCACCTTCACCAGTTCCTTGCGGCGTTCCTGGTTGAGTTCGGGAATTCGCAGACGCAGCACCTGGCCTTCGGTCGCGGGCGACAGGCCGAGGTTGGAATCGACGATCGCCTTCTCCACGGCTTTCACCATCGACTTGTCCCAGACCTGCACCGACAGCAGCCGCGGCTCCGGCACGCTCACGGTGGCAAGCTGGTTGAGCGGCATGTGGGAGCCGTAGGCCTCGACCTGCACCGGTTCGAGCATCGACGCCGCCGCGCGGCCGGTTCGCAAACCGCCCAGTTCGTGCTTGAGCGACTGGGTGGCGCCTTGCATGCGGCGCTTCAATTCGTTGATGTCAAAACCTGGCGTGGGCATAACGCTCTCCCTTAGAAAACCAACCGCCGGCGTCCTGGGCCCGCGATCGAAGCAGCACCGGCACTCAGCCGGCGACAACCGTGCCGTGGCCGGTACCGCGCAGAATCGCGCCGATCGAACCCGGCTCGGCGATCGAGAAGACGATGATAGGCAGCGACGTCTCACGGGCAAGGGCGAATGCGGTTGCATCCATCACCTTGTAGCCACCCTGGATCGCCTGCGAATGCGTCAGGCGGTCGAAACGCTTGGCAGACGGGTCCTTTTTCGGGTCGGCGCTGTAAACGCCGTCGACATTGGTGGCCTTCAAAACCGCCTGGGCGCCGATTTCGGCCGCCCGCAGCACCGCTGTCGTGTCGGTGGTGAAGAACGGATTGCCGGTTCCGCCGCCGAGCAGGACGATTCGGCCCTCGGCGAGATATTTGTGCGCTGCGGTGCGGGTGAACAGTTCGGAGACTTCGGGCATCACGAAGGCCGACAGGGTTCGTGCCGGTGTGCCCTTGCGCTCGATCGCCGCTTCCAGCGCCAGGCAGTTCATCATGGTGGCAAGCATGCCCATGGTGTCGCCAGTCGGGCGCGACACGCCGCGCGCGGAAACCTCCACGCCGCGAAAGATATTGCCGCCGCCGATCACGACGGCGACCTCGATGCCGAGCTTCTGGGCTGCAATCAGATCGTCGGCGATGCGGTCGATGGTGGGCTGGTCGATGCCGAAGGACTGGCTGCCTGCGAGATACTCGCCCGAGAGCTTGATCACGACGCGACGATAGACCGGCTCAGCCATTGCTTATCGCTTCCTTGTCCCGCGCAGGTGACTTCCGGCACGACAGCGCCGGAAGGCCGTAACCGCAGCGGTTATTTCTTGCCGCTGGCCGCCGCGACTTCGGCTGCGAAATCGGATTCCTGCTTTTCGATTCCCTCGCCGAGAGCATAGCGCACAAAGCCGGCAATCTTCACGGGTGCACCGATCTTGCCTTCGGCTTCCTTCACCGCCTGCGCGACCGACTTGCCCTTTTCGTCGTGGATGAAGGCCTGCTCGAGCAGGCAGACTTCCTTGTAATAGGTCTTCAGGCCGGACTCGACGATCTTCTCGATCACGTTGTCGGGCTTGCCCTGCTGGCGGTACTTGTCGGCCAGCACGTCCTTTTCGCGGGTGACGGTCGCCGGATCGAGGCCCGACGGATCCAGCGCCTGCGGGTTGGTCGCAGCGACATGCATCGCGAGCTGGCGGCCGAGATGCGCGAGCTCGTCGGTCTTCCCGGCGGATTCAAGCGCAACCAGCACGCCCATCTTGCCGGCACCCTCGATCACGGCGCCATGGACGTAGCTCGACACCACGCCCTGCGTGACTTCGAGCGAAGCCGCGCGGCGCAGCGACATGTTCTCGCCGATGGTGGCGATCGCGTCCGAAATCGCGGTTTCGACGGTGGCGCTGCCGACCGGAGCTGCCTTGATCTTCTCGACGTCGGCGCCGACCTTGAGCGCGACCTGCGCGATCATCTTGACGAGGCCCTGGAACTGTTCGTTGCGCGCGACGAAATCGGTCTCGGAATTGACCTCGACCACGATGCCCTTGGTGCCCGACGTCAGCGCGCCGATAAGGCCTTCAGCCGCAACGCGGCCGGACTTCTTGGCGGCCTTGGACAGGCCCTTCTTGCGCAGCCAATCCTGGGCAGCCGTCATGTCGCCTGCGGTCTCGGTGAGCGCGGCCTTGCAGTCCATCATGCCTGCGCCGGTCGACTCGCGCAGTTCCTTGACCATCGCCGCAGAGATCGTTGCCATCGTCCAATATCCTTCTTGCCTGATAGCCGCGGGCGCGGCGCGTTGAGAGCGCCGTGCCGCCATCGGCTGCAGGGAGTGCCAAATCTTGGGGAACAGAGCCGGTGGCCGGAAGGCCGGCCACGCGGCGGTACCAGTTATTCCGCTTCTGCGGTCAGCGCCTTGGCCTGGGCAACCCAGCCATCGGCGCGGCTCGGAAGACCGACCTCTTCACCGATCTTGTGCGCGGTGTCGTGGTCGAGTTCGGCGAGCTGCCAGTAATGGAAGATGCCGAGATCGTTGAACTTCTTCTCGATCGCACCCGACACGCCGGTGAGCTTCTTGAGGTTGTCGGCGGTGCCGCGCGGACCGGCGAGACCCTGGAAACCGGTCGGCTGGGCCGGGATTTCCTCGCGAACCGGCTGGGCCGAAGCACCGACGTCGATGCCGTGATCGCCCTGCGCCCGCGAAATGCCGTCGATGGCGGCGCGGGCCACCAGATCGCAATACAGCGAGATGGCGCGGCCGGCGTCGTCATTGCCCGGCACCACATAGGTGATGCCCTTGGGGTCGGAGTTGGTGTCGACGATCGCGGCGACGGGAATGTTGAGCCGCTGCGCTTCCTGGATCGCGATGTCTTCCTTGTTGGTGTCGATCACGAAGATCATGTCGGGAAGACCGCCCATGTCCTTGATGCCGCCGAGCGAACGGTCGAGCTTGTCGCGCTCGCGCTGCAGCGTCAGCCGCTCCTTCTTGGTGTAGGCATTGGCATCGCCGGAATTGAGTACCTCATCGAGGTGACGCAGGCGCTTGATCGAGCCCGAGATCGTCTTCCAGTTGGTCAGCGTGCCGCCAAGCCAGCGCGAATTGACGAAGTACTGCGCCGAACGCTTCGCAGCTTCGGCAACGCCGTCCTGCGCCTGGCGCTTGGTGCCGACGAACAGGATACGGCCGCCCTTGGCGACGGTATCGCTGACGGCCTTGAGCGCGGTGTGCAGCAACGGCACGGTCTGCGCGAGGTCGATGATGTGGATGTTGTTGCGGGCGCCGAAAATGAACTCAGCCATTTTCGGATTCCAGCGGTGCGATTGGTGACCAAAGTGCACGCCAGCTTCGAGCAACTGACGCATAGAAAAATCGGGTAGCGACATAGTGATAATTCTCCGGTTGGTTCCTCCGGAAACGTGTGAGCAAACGAGCCGACTGGCCCGGTTGCCACCGGACGGCCTTTGAGAGCCATGTTTCCGTGTGAGATGGCGCGCTATATAGCCGGATTCCCGCCAGAAGCAAGGAAATACGGCCGATTTCTCAGGTCATCGCCGGCACGCTGCGTTCGCGGCAACCCGGTCGTCCCGCCGCACGCGGCGCGAAAACAAAAAAAGTGAAAACAACCCCATGCAAAGTAGAAAATTCGGCAGAAGACGGTATTATATAACCTCCAACGCGCTATTTGGGCCACAACAGGTCGCACTGGCTTTCACTGGCCGGCACGGCGGCGCGCGAGGCCGGCACGGTCTCGACCAGTCTGTAATAGTCCCACGGCCCCCTGGTCTCTTTCGGTGATTTGACCTCGAAAACGTAGAAATCGCGCAGCACCCGCCCGTCGGCGCGAATCTGCCCGTCCCGGGTCATGAAGTCGTTGATCGGCAGCTTCGCCATCGTGGCGCGGACCTCGGCCGACTTGCCGGTTCCTGCCGATGCGACCGCCTTCAGATAATGCGTGACCGCACCATAGACGCCGGCGTGCAGCATGGTCGGCATCGTCTTGTTGCGCGCAAAGAAGCGCTTCGACCAGGCACGGGTCTCTTCGTTCTGGTCCCAGTAGAAGGATTCGGTCACCAGCACGCCCTGTACCGTCTCGAGGCCGAGCGCGTGCACGTCGACGATCGAGAGCAGCATCGCCGCGATCCGCTGACCGCCGGCGGTGATGCCGAACTCCCTCGCCTGCTTCAGCGCGTTGACGGCGTCGGGGCCGGCATTGGCCAGTCCGATGATGCTGGCCTTGGAATTCTGCGCCGTCAGCAGAAACGACGACAAATCAGGCGTGTTGAAGGGATGCCGCGCCGTGCCGATCACCTTGCCGCCGCCGGCCGCAATCGCCGCGGAGGCATCGCGCTCCATCGCGTGGCCGAAGGCGAAATCGACCGTCAGGAAATACCAGGTCTTGAAACCCGCCTGCAGCGCCGCCTGAACCGGCGCCGCCGATATAGCGTAGGAATCGTAGGTCCAGGCGATGCCGAACGGCGAACAGGCTTTTCCGGTGAGATCGGACGCGCCGGGACCGGAGAAGATCACCAGCTTTTGCCGCTCGCGCACCAGCTGCTGGATAGCGAGCGCGACCGACGAGGTCGGCACGTCGACGATGACATCGACATTCTCGGTATCGAACCAGCGCCGCGCGATGACGAGGCCGACATCCGGCTTGTTCTGATGGTCGGCCGCGACGAGTTCGATCGGCGAGCCCAGCACCGAGCCACCAAAATCCTCGATCGCCATCCGCGCCGCATCCACCGATCCCGCCCCGGTGTGCGATGAGTAAGGCCCGGCCTGGTCGTTCATGACGCCGATCTTGATCGCGGCGGCCGGTGAACTGATCGCCGTCAACAACACAACGGCAACGAAGGTTCGTCGCGCCCTGCTCCGCATATCCATGTTCGTCCCCTCCATTGTCGGTTTCTCAGAATCGATAGGTCTTCCCGACCGCACAGGGGTCGAGCACGCTTTCGCCAAAGCGCATTGCGAGCGCGGTCGTCGCCCGCCATCCCGTGCAATGCGCGGCCGCGATGACCGGAATGTCGAAGGCCGCCATCGCCTCGACCGTCTGCGGAATGATCGCTTCGTTGGCGCCCGACAGATGAAAGCCGCCGGCGACCGCGTGAATCGGCGCTTGCGGAAAAGTCGCGCGCACGTCGGTCAGCACGTTGACGATGCCGGCGTGCGAGCACGCCGACAGCACGACGAGCCCTTTCCCCGCGACGTCGATCGCGAGATAGCGCTCGTCGAGCAGCAGCGGATCAGGCTCCCATGCGTCACCCGCGCCAGCTCTTGCGAAATGGCCCGGTAGCCCGCGCTCGAACGGCGTGACCCGCGCGATCTCGCCACTGACATGGAACATGTCGTCCAGCAGTGCGACCTCGCGCGCCGTCTCGATGACTTCAGCGCCGTGCGCGCGCATCGTCGCGGGATCGGGCACATCCTCGATCACGAGCATGGTGCCGTCGGGCATCTGCTGCGCGCGGGTGCGGAACATGCCGGGGTGGACGTAGACGGGAATATCGACCCCGCCGTTACACGCGCGGATCGCGTCGAGCGTCTCGACCAGCCCGCCCATGTGATCAAAGTGACCGTGCGACAGCACGATCGCCTCGATGGTCGCGAGGTCGACGTCCAGCCGCTCGACATTACGGAGCAGGACGTGCGGCTCCGGCCCGGTGTCGAACAGCACGCGATGGCCTTTCCCGTTACGCCACGCCGTGACGAGGCAGGCAAAGCCGTGTGCCGCACAACACAGGCAGTGGCCGCCGATCAGCCGCATCCCGCGCCTGAAGAACGACGAAAGCTCCGACTCCGACGACGGCTTCACCGTCGACAGCATGTCGGTGACGTTGTCGACCAGGATCAGGATTTCGAGGCGATCGACGGCGCGAAGCGCTGGCATGGCGGCGCCTCAGGCCGCGTTCTCCGTCTTCGCCTGCCCTTCATCGAAAATGCGCAGCGCCATCAGCGAATGCGCCAGCGTCCCGCCGGCCTTGACCGCAGCGGCAACGAACGCCGCCTCGGCGATCTCCTGCCTGGTCGCGCCGTGCGCCTGGGCGTGCCTGGTGTGGGCGTCGATGCAATAGGCGCACTGGGTGGTGAAGGCGACGCCGAGCGCGATCAGTTCGCGGTACTTCCGCGGGATCAATCCGTCTTCGCGTTCCATCGAATTGTGGAACGCCATGAAGGCGTTGCCCTCCTGGGGAGAGAGCCCCAGAAGTTCGGGAACGATGGTCAGGTCTTCGCGGCGCTGGTACTGGCTCATGGAAATGCCCTCTGTTCATCTGCGATGACGAATAGAGGGCTCGCTTGCGGAAAACGGTTCGCGGCTTTCCGGATTTATTTTCAGCTCACCATGCGCTGACGGTTTTCCCAGTACGGCTTGCGCAATTCGCGCTTGAGGATCTTGCCGGCGCCGGAGAGCGGCAGCGGGGTTTCCGTCACCTCGACGCTGCGCGGGCATTTGTAGCCCGCAATGAGCGTCTTGCAGAACTCCATCAGTTCGTCGGGCGTCGCGGTCGCGCCGGGCCGCGCCACGACGATGGCATGGACCTGCTCGCCCCAACGCTCGCTGGGGATGCCGATCACGGCGCATTGCGCCACCGAAGGATGCTGCGCCAACGCGTTCTCGACCTCGGCCGAATAGACGTTCTCGCCGCCGGAGATGATCATGTCCTTGACGCGGTCGACGACGTAGACGAAGCCGTCCTCGTCCATGTAGCCGCCGTCGCCGGTGTGCATCCAGCCATCGATGACGGCCTTGGCGGTCTCCTCCGGTCGCTCCCAATAGCCCATCATCACGTTGTCGCCGCGTACCGCGATCTCGCCGACCGTGCCCGTCGGCACCACCTTGTCGTCGGAATCGACGATCTTGACCTCGCAGCCGAGCGTCGGGCGGCCGGCGCCGCGATGGCGGCCCTTGGCGCGGCCGTCGCCATTATGCTCTTTCCAGTGCAGGATCGTCGCGATCGGCGACAGTTCGGTCATGCCGTAGGCCTGGATGAACTGCACCTTGGGCAACGCCTTCATGGCGCGGCTGAGCACGGCATCGCTGATCACGGAAGCGCCATAGGCGATCCCCCGCAGCGACGACAGATCGTAGTCGCCGAGTTTGGGATGATCGACGAACATCTGGATCATGGTCGGCACCAGCAGCACGTCGGTGACGCGTTCACGCTGAATGACACCCGCGACGCCGTCCGGCGTAAAGCCCTGGATGATCACGTTGGAGCCGCCGCTGAGCAGCACCGAATACATCGCGGCACCGTTGGCGAGATGGAACATGGGTGCGGCGTGCAGGTAGGTCGTGTCGCTCGGCCACATCCCCTCGCCGAGTGCGTTGAGCGCGTTGACCATCAGATTGCCGTGGCTGAGCATCACGCCCTTGGAGCGCCCGGTGGTGCCGCCGGTGTAGAAGATGCCGGCAAGATCGGCACTCTGGCGCATCGCATCCGGCATCGGCGCGCTGCGCTCGATCAGCTCTTCGTAATTGTCCATGCCTTCAGGCGTCTCGCCTTCATCGGCATAAACCAGCTTGAGGCCGGAGATAGCCTTGGCGAGCGCGGCGCCGACGGCGGCAAATGCCTTGTCGACGAACAGGATGCCGGCGCGGCAGTCGCGCATGGCGTCTTCGTTCTCCAGCGCGCTCCAGCGGATGTTGAGCGGCACGATCACGGTGCCGGACCAGCCGGCGGCGAGATAGAGTTCGAGATAGCGGTCCGAGTTCAGCGACAGGACGGCGACGCGATCCCCTAGCTGCGCGCCTGATGCGCGGATGTCGGCGGCGAGCCGCGCCACGCGGTCGCCGACCTCGCGCCAGTTCCTGCGACGCTCGCCGCAGACGATGGCAAGGCCGTTCGGATTGATCTGCAGCGCGCGCCGCAAGCCATGCGTGATGTTCATTTGGATACTCCCCTGGACGTGCGTTTCCTGACCGGCGGTTTGCCCGCCTGTTTCCGGCTTGATTTTACCGCGAGCCCCTCGGTGAGGCGGATCGCAAATTCTGCGGCAATGGCGTCCGCTTCGAGCGCCCCGCCCGGCTGATACCAATGGCCGACCCAGTTCAGCGAGCCCGCAATCGCAAACGCCGAAAGCTTGACGTCGCAGGGCCTGACAGACCCATCCTCGATCCCTTGCCCGATATAGTTGCGAAAGGCCTGGTCGATCTTCTTCTTGGCGAGGCGAACGATCTTGCGGTTATGCTCGGTGAGATCGCGGACATCGAACCGCACCAGGCTCTTGCCGTAGTCGGTGGTCATCATCTCGGCGTAGCTGACGATCAGCTTGCGCAGCTTTTCGAGGCCGGTGCCGCCGGTCGCGGCGATCTCGTCGATGCGCTCGTCGACGCGCTCGGCGCCGATCGCCCAGCATTCGTAGAGAATCTCGTCCTTGCTGCGGAAGTAGTTGTACAGCGCCGGCTTGGTGATGTTCAGCCGTTCGGCGACGTGGTTGAGCGTGGTGCCGTGATAGCCCTGCTCCAGGAACAGCGCCACGGCGGTGCGCAGCACCGCTTCGCGCTTCTCGTCGCGGGCGCGGCGGCGGCTTTCGAACGGCATCCACGGCGACTGACCGATCGATGAAGGTGCTGATCCGTCCATGCTTGAAAAGGTCCTGACACGGCGACTTGCGCGGTTGACTCAGCGGCGAAGCTGTCCGTATATTACCCATGGGTAAGAAAAAGTCCAACGGGTAATTTTAGGGAGCGCTCCATGACCTCAAACGTCTGTGTTGCCGGCGTCGGCATGATCCCCTTCACCAAGCCCGGCGCGAACGCGCCGTATCTCGTGATGGGCGCGGAAGCGACCGGCCTCGCACTCAAGGACGCCGGCGTCAGCTACGACATGATCCAGCAGGCCTATGTCGGCTACGTCTATGGCGACTCCACCTGCGGCCAGCGCGCGCTCTACCAGGTCGGCATGAGCGGCATTCCCATCATCAATGTGAACAACAATTGCTCGACCGGCTCGACCGCCCTGTTCATGGCGCGGCAGGCGATCGCGTCCGGCGCGGTCGACTGCGTGCTGGCGCTCGGCTTCGAGCAGATGAAGCCCGGCGCGCTCGGCGCGGTCTTCACCGACCGCCCCAGCGCGTTCGACGAGTTCGACGCCGCCGCCAACCAGCTCGTCGATGCCCCCGGCGTGCCGCTGGCGCTGCGTTATTTCGGCGGCGCCGGCCTCAGCCACATGAAGAAATACGGCACCCCGCTTTCCTCGTTCGCCAAGGTGCGCGCCAAGGCGAGCCGGCACGCGAAGAACAACCCGCTGGCGCTGTTCCGCAAGGAAGTCGCGGCCGACGATGTCCTGAACGACCAGGTGATCTGGCCCGGCGTCATGACCCGCCTGATGGCCTGCCCGCCGACCTGCGGCGCCGCGGCAGCGGTGCTGGTGTCGGAGAAATTTGCCGCAAAGCACAGCCTCAACAAGCAGGTCCGCATCGCCGCGCAGGCGATGACCACCGACACCGCCTCGACCTTCAACGCCGGCGACATGATGAAGGTGGTGGGCTTCGACATGACGCAGAGCGCGGCCAACAAGGTGTATGAGGCCGCCGGTGTCGGCCCAAAGGATATCGACGTCGTCGAACTGCACGACTGCTTCGCGCATAACGAGCTGATCACCTACGAGGCGCTCGGCCTCTGTCCCGAAGGCGGCGCCGAACGCTTCATCGACGATGGCGACAACACTTATGGCGGCCAATTCGTGACCAATCCGTCCGGCGGGCTGCTCTCCAAGGGCCATCCGCTCGGCGCGACGGGCCTCGCGCAATGCTACGAGCTGACGCGGCAGCTGCGCGGCACCGCCGACGCCACGCAGGTGGACGGCGCGCGGCGCGGCCTGCAGCACAATCTCGGTCTCGGCGGTGCCTGCGTCGTCACCCTCTACGAACGCGCTTGAGGTCTGTCATGATCGATCGTTCCGTCGTCGGGCGCAGCCTGGCGCCCGTCACCGCGCAGGTCGAACCCGGGCGCCTGCGGTTCTTCCGCGAGACGCTCGGCGAGCGCAATCCGGTTTACACCGACACCGGCGCTGCGAGGGACGCCGGTTATGCCGCGACGCCGGTGCCGCCGACCTATCTGTTCTGTCTGGAAATGATGGACGCCGAACAGGCGTTCGAGTTTCTCGACCTGCTCGGCGCCGACCTCAAGCAGGTGCTGCACGGCGAACAGCGTTTCGCCTACCACGCGCCCGTGATGGTCGGCGACACCCTGCGGTTCGAACCGCGCATTGCCAGCATTACCGACAAGAAGGGCGGCGCGATGACGCTGGCCGTGGTCGAAACCAAAGTCACCAACCAGCACGGCGTCCACGTCGCGGACTGCTCGCGCACGGTGGTGGTGCTGAACAAGGTGAGCGCATGAGCCAGGCAGCACTCGCGGTCGGCGACCGTGTCATCCACAAGGAATTTCCGCCGATCAGCCGTCACAAGCTCGCGCTCTATTGCGGCGCGTCGGGCGATCACAACCCGATCCATGTCGACCTCGACTTCGCCAAGGCCGCAGGGTACCCCGACGTGTTCGCGCACGGCATGCTCGTGATGGCCTGCCTCGGCCAGGCACTGACCGACGCGATCCCTCCCCCTCGCCTTCGCGCGTTCTCCACCCGCTTCGTCGCGATCACGCGACTCGGCGCGCGGCTGACCTGCGAGGGTCACGTCGCGGAGTTCATCGAGCACAATGGCGAACGCTGCGCGAAACTCGCGCTGACGACCAAGGACGAGAAAGGCGACGTCAAACTGTCCGGCGAAGCCGTCGTCGCGATCTAACTCCAGAGGAAAATCCAAATGGCCAAACTGAAGGGAAAAGTCGCCCTGATCACGGGATCAGGTCGCGGCATCGGGCGGGCGATTGCCCTGAAGCTCGCCAGCGAGGGCGCGCGAATCGTCGTCAACGATCTCGACGCCGCACCGGGCGACGCTGTCGCTGCCGAGATCAAGGCGATGGGCGGCGAAGCCATCGCCGTCAACGGCAGCGTCTCTGAAGCAGGCTTTGCCGACCGCTTCGTCAAGGGCGCCACCGATACGTTCGGCGGGCTCGACATCATCGTCAACAACGCCGGCTACACCTGGGACTCGACGATCCAGAAGATGACCGACGAGCAGTTCCAGGCGATGCTCGACGTTCACCTCGTCGCCCCGTTCCGGATTCTTCGCGCGGCGTCCGAGCCGATCCGGATCATGGCGAAGAAGGAAGCCGAGGCCGGCCAGGAAGTGTTTCGCAAGGTCGTCAACATCTCCTCGATTGCCGGGCTCTACGGCAATGCCGGACAGGCGAGCTATTCGTCGGCCAAGGCGTCGCTGATCGGGCTGACGCGCACGATGTGCAAGGAATGGGGCCGCTACAAGGTCAACGTGAACTGTGTTGCGTTCGGCCTGATCAGCACCCGCCTCACCCAGCCGATCGAGGCGCAGCAGAAGACCATCGACGTCGCCGGCCGCGACATCAAGGTCGGCGTCCAGCCGCAGATGCTCGACGCCATGGCGCGGATGATCCCGCTCGGCCGCGGCGGCACGCCGGAGGAAGCGGCGGACGCCGTCTATCTGTTCTGCAGCCCTGAATCCAACTATATCAGCGGCCAGGTGATCGTCGCCGGCGGCGGTCTGATCGTTTGATAACAGGGGCAATCCGATGCAATACCGATCCTCATGGATGACCGAAGAACTGGACGTGTTCCGCGACCAGTTCCGGAAATTTCTCGCCAAGGATCTGGCGCCGCATGGCGAGAAATGGCGGGCGCAGAAGATGGTCGATCGCTCGGCATGGCGCGCGCTCGGCGAGATGGGCGCCCTGCTCCCGAGCGTCCCGGAAGCCTACGGCGGCCTCGGCGCGACCTTCGCCTATGACGCAGCGATCCTCGAGGACCTCGAAAGCGTGGTGCCGGAGGTGACGACCGGCGTTTCCGTACACAGCGCCATCGTCGCGCATTACATTCTCAATTACGGCTCCGAGGAGCAGAAGCTGCGCTGGCTGCCGAAAATGGCGAGCGGCGCATTCGTCGGCGCCATCGCGATGACCGAACCCGGCACCGGCTCCGATTTGCAGGGCGTCAAAACCACCGCCCGCAAGCAGGGCAACAATTACGTCATCAATGGCCAGAAGACGTTCATCACCAACGGCCAGGCCGCCGACATCATCATCGTCGTGGCCCGCACCGGCGGTCCCGGCGCCAAGGGCCTTTCGCTGATCGTGCTCGAAACCGAAGGCAATGAGGGTTTCCGCCGCGGTCGCAACCTCGACAAGATCGGCCTGCACGCGTCGGACACGTCGGAGCTGTTCTTCGACAACGCGGTTGCACCGCCTGAGAACCTTTTGGGCGGCGAGGAAGGCAACGGCTTCGTGCAGCTGATGCAGCAATTGCCGCAGGAGCGGCTTTCGCTCGCGGTCGGCGCCGTCGCCTCGATGGAGCGTGCGGTCAGGCTGACGGCCGAATACACCAGGGAGCGGCAGGCGTTCGGCAAGCCGATCATCGAATTCCAAAACACGGCGTTCAAGCTCGCCGAGCGCAAGACCGAAGCGATGATTGCGCGCGTGTTCGTCGACTGGTGCGTGGAGCGGCTGGTCGCGGGCGAACTCGACACCGTCACGGCCTCGATGGCGAAATACTGGTGCTCGGAAAAGCAGGTCGAGACCGCCGACGAGTGCCTGCAGCTGCATGGCGGCTACGGCTACATGCAGGAATACCCGATCTCGCGGATGTTCGTCGATGCGCGCATCCAGAAGATCTACGGCGGCACCAATGAGATCATGAAGCTGCTGATCGCGCGCTCGCTGTAGCGATTCCTGTTTGACGCGCGTTTTCTTCACGCAAACCGACACCCACCCCCGGATCAGGTCCGAGGGCATGCTTCGCTCGAAAACGCTATGTCTACCGCGGCCCCAGCGGCTTCAGGCCCGCCTTGGTGATGACGCTTGCCGCCGCCGGCGAGGACAGGAAGCGCAGCAAGGCCATGGCGGCCTCCGGCTGCTGCGTGCTCTTCGTCAGCGTGCCCTCGAACAGCGTCGGCGGCTGCACGTCGCCCGGGACGGTGCCGACGAAATCGGTGCCGGGCACGTTGATCAGTTCGGCGACCTGCTGAAAGCCGATCTCCGCCTCGCCGCGCGCGACGACCGCGGCGACCACCTCGCCTGACGGCGGACCGCGGATCTTGCGCGACTTGGGCGCGACCTCGTCGGCGATTCCGAGCTTCTTGAAGCCTACGGTCGTCAGATACGTGCCGCTGGAGCTGTCGGAGACGGCGATGGACTTTGCGGCGAGCAGGGTTTTCTTCAATCCCTCCAGCGTGCTGATGTCGGGCTTGGGCTCGCCGGAGCGAACCACCATCCCGATGAAGGATTCCGCGAGCGGCACACGGCCGCCGGCACGGGTCAGGCCGCGCTGGTCGAGGATGTCGACGCCGGTGCCGTCCATGATCGCGACGTCGGCTTCTTCACCGCGACCGAGCCGGGCCGGAATCGCTTCCGGGGAGTCGCCGACCGAAGGCCCGCGCGTGGTGACCAGCTTGTGACCGGTGGCTTTCTCGAAATCGGGCCCGAGCGTCGAATATACCTTGAAGAAGCCGGCCGAGATCATCACCTTGACGTCGGCGGCGGATGCCGCGCCGGCTACAAGGACGGCGGCAAGAAAAACGAACATCCTGATGAAAGATTGCGGCATGGCAGGCCCCTGCACCCGTGGCGAGGCCGGCAGTGTCCGATGAAAGGCCGCCCCAGTCCAGCGCCGCCTCCGGCGTCCGCATGTCCATCACGCCGCTATCCGCCTTGATCGCGCCCGCAATCCGGGGCGGCATCACTTCCGGCAAGTTCCGTCGCCTAAATTCGCATTGTCGCTGCCCGCCGACGGGCGTATCCTTGGGTCCATCGCAATCGCCCGCATCGTGAGGCGACGACGCGAATTCCTCCCGGTGTGCCGATTGCCCTTTGCAATGGAGGAACTGCCATGACCGTTTCCCCGACCCTGCAGAAATACCTGGATCAAACCGTCACCTACGACGTGATCCCCCATGCCGCCACCATGTCGTCGACCCGCACCGCAGAGGCTTGCCATGTGCCGGGCGACGCGCTCGCCAAGGCCGTCGTGCTGCGCCGTGACGACGGCTACATGTTGGCGATCCTTCCGGCGTCCCGCCATCTGCATCTGTCAGCCCTGAAGGCGCAACTCGGCCACAAGGTCGATCTGGCGAGCGAAGAGGAAGTCGCGAGGCTGTTCGACGACTGCGAATGTGGGGCCGTACCGCCGGTCGGCGAGTGCTTTGGGCTCGATGTCATCGTCGACGACAGCATCGATACGCAGCGCGAGATCTACATGGAGGGCGGCGACCACACCACACTCATCCGTCTGGAGCGCGGACAGTTCGCACGACTGACCGCGAAGGCCTG
>JAQSDT010000687.1 GCA_029946075.1 bacterium
TGAAGACTTCCGCGCCGATGATCCCGGCAGCCCGCGCCGCCCGTAGGCTTTCCGCAAACTCTGGATGCACCGGTACCGTGACGGTGGTGTTGCCGCCGCTCTTTTCAGTCGCGATCTGCACCGCCATCTTGCGCACGATCTGTCGCAGATGGGGCGGCCCGAAGCGGTACGCATCGCCAAGCCGCAGGAAGGTGTAGTGCAGAACATCGAACATCAGCCGCGCCTCGGTGCCGTGCGGCCACTTCGCGCGATAGAGCGCCATGTCTTCCTCGGTCCAGGGCAGGAAGCCGCCGGTCTCACGGCTTGCCTTCGCCTTGCCGGACTTCAGCCCGATCGTCGGATCGTCGTCTTCGACAAGGTGGCCCTCGTCGATCATCCAGCGGATCATGCCGCGCAGCGCCGACAACAGGTTGCCGGCCTGCGACGGGGTGCGCGCCTTCATTTCTTCCTTGATGACCTTGCGCGTCAGCACCGCAAACGGCTTCTCGCCATTCTCGGGCGCCAGGCTCTCGACAAGCCCGGTGCGCTGTAGCCGCGTCGAGTCCGACAGCCCCTCGTGGCCGACGCTGAGATCGCCGAGCCAATGGTCGCTCTGCTTGTAGAGCGTCCAGTACCAGCGCAAGGTGTGCGGCTTCGGCGGCTCACCCGGTAGTTCGCCGCGCGGCTCATTGCGCTGCTTCTGCGCGTTGATGTGATCGGTCGCATCGCCATAGAGCGTGATCTGCGAGACGATGGCCGCATCACACTCGCCGTCGAATCCCTTCGTGCCGAACTCGGCCCTAATCCTGATCTTCGGCAATCCGTTGCGGAGCTGGACGTAATAGCGCGTCTGTCCACGCTGCGAGCGGTCGGCCTGCACATAGCGGCGTTCCGGCTGCACCAGCGGATCGGGTTCGGTACGGCGCTTACGCATCACTCCCCCCAGCGCCGCGACCGCCGCGTCATATGCGGCGTCGAAGGCTTCCGTCCCATATTCCTCTCTGATCCCGATCCGGCGACCCTTGCGGCTCACCTTCACGTACCAGCGCAGCGCGCCCAGCGGGGAATAGTCGAAATAAAGGTACATTCGCGCGTCCCCAGGCGCGCGGGGATCGCGGTGGTTTGTTTCAAGCATTGGCTTTCTCCGTGGACCAATGCTTCGAATCTAGCGATGCGGTGACTCCGCATCAATTGAGTAAGGTGCGTTTCAACCGCTTTCGGTGCGTTTGAGGTAACGCTGCAACGCCTCCGATGGCACCCATACCTCGTCGAGATCGCTTGTGAGCTCGATCGGCGCGGCGCTTGCCCTCAGCGCGATCCGAATAACGCCTTCTCGATCGACCGTGACCTCGCTCGCGCCGGCTTCCTTGGCGGCGCGGATCGCGCGAGCGATGTCTGCTTGTGTAACCTTGGCCGGACGCCGCGGCATTACCCTCCTCCTATCGTGTGAAATTGAGCGCCGTTCGAGCCGGGCGCGACCGCACCACGCGAGGCCGACCGTCCCGAAGGCCTTATCGGAATGCAAAACCGAGAAACCTGCGGAGAAAAGAGAAACGAGCTGTCCGTCGGGCATTTGGCTAGATTGGAGTGGAAATCGGAGGGGTATCAACCGATGGAAGAGCCACTGATGAGATCACCAAAAGCCCGTCAGGCTCATAACTTGAAGGTCATAGGTTCAAATCCTATCCCCGCAACCAAGTCTTAAGCCATTGAGAACGCATCGTTTTCAATTTCTTTTTGCTGTTCCCACTGGGGCTCGAAATTTCGCTCGTGGAAGCGCCGTGGAAGCGGCAGGCGGAAAGTCGCAGCGTAAAATCGGAGACGCGGAGGCGAGCGCGATGACTCAATTGTGATCGCGGGTCGATGGCGAGGCTGCAACTCCTCTCGCGGGGCAGTTCACGATCTCACTGCGCGGGCTACGCCGCCACACCGGCAAACCTCGAATCTGGAGGGTAGGATTTCGAGTGTCTACGGGCGCGCCACTCTTCAATGAGTTAGCGAACGCCTCTTTTGTTTCTTTTTCGTCTCCGCATTGCGGAGCTCCATGCTTTTGCCCACCTGTTTGTCTTATCCTCTTTCGAGGGACCGTTGCCGATGAGCCAGGAATCCAAGACGGCGGGCGCGCAATACGCTAGTTACTTGCGACTGCTGCCGCAAAGCATCGTTGAAGCCAACCATCGGCGTGCACAGCCACACGCGCAGAAGGTGGCCGACGCCTTCACCACATCGTTCGCAGAGGGCGTGTGCCCGATCTGCAAGAATGCGCTGGCCTCGTATACGAAAGCCGCACCCTGCCTGCACTGGCTGCTAAAGCCTGAAGGGTTTGAGAAGGATGATTTCCGGAGGATAGCGGAGCGCTACTCGCTGGCGCAGATCGAACTTTTCATGCGTCGCGTCGCCAATCAGGAAGCGTTCGCGAAAAATATAAACAATATGGCGGACGAAGGCACCGGGAAGCTCGTAGAGCTCACAGCCAAGTACAAGAACTTTGAGTGGGCGATCTCCTGCGCGAAAAGCGACTATGACGGTCACGGCAATACGGAAGAATCGCGGCAGGCGCACTATCACTTCCAGATGCGGATCGATGGGAAACGCTTCATCGACTACAGCGACTACCACCTGCCGCTGCACCATTCGGATATTTTGACAATGGAAGCGATGCGGTTGGCGCCCGGCAAGATCAAGCGGAACTACGCCGGCGGCGAAGGCATGGATATAGTCTTCAAGAAAGACGTGGTCGAAAATCTGCTAGCACAAGACGACGGGGGCGACATGCTGAACGCCACGCACATCATTGAGCGCAAAGGAATGGACGCTGGCGCGTTCCTTGACCAGCTACGCGCTGCTAAAGCAGAGGGCCGCCCGCTGATGGATGTCGTGCGCGGCGTGGAGGATGCAAAGGTGACCACGCTGGTCGAGCCTGGCCCGGGTGTGGTGCATCAGGCAGTGCGCCAAGGACGAGGGCGGCGCGTCGTCAAGGACGATCTTCCGGAATAACCTGTAGGACGGAATAGCTTTAGAGTCTGATGGACACGCGGGGCGGCCGTCGCCGCTCACTGCGCCGCTGACCTTCCGACGGGGCGAATCTTCCGCCGGAAGGCTCGCGGTTCGGCTAGAATGGGCGGGCTTCCGGCACGGAAGCAGCAATGATTCGCCGGAGCTCCCATGACCGATACGAACGATGCCGCAGAAGCCGCCGCTGACCGGGATTTTCAGCGGGCCAAGGTGATCTTCGAGCAGGACTGCCAGGAATTCCGCTCCCTGAACGGCTTTCTCTGGCAGATACCTGTGATCGTCTCGACGCTGACCGGCGGCCTTTGGTTCGGTGCGGGCAAGATCGACGACGGCTTCCTCCAAGCGGCGCTCTTCCTGCTCGCCGGCTGCGCCAACCTTTGCTTCGTGGTTGTGCTGTGGCGGCTTAGACGCGGGGTCATGGAGCCTCTGCTCGGACGGATTACCGAATACCAGGGCCGGCCGCGAAATGCCGGCAAGTACACGATGATCATCATGTTCTCGATCCTGCTGTCGTTGTCCTTCCTCCTGAGCCTTGCGGCGTTCGCAATGACGCTGTTTTCAAAGGTCGGCCCGGCCTGCCATGTGCCCGCCTGAAGCCGTCGCCAGCACCGCGACCGCCGAACGCTATTACGAGGAGCGCTCGGAAATCCTGCTGCGGAAATACGAGCAGGTTGCTTTCGAGGCCGTCCATGCGGATCTGCTCGGGTTGATCGGCGGACGTACCGGAAACGCCCTCGACGTGGGCTGCGGATCGGGCCGGGACGCCGCGTGGCTAGCCGGGCAGGGGTGGCGTGTAACCGCCGTGGATGCATCCGCCGCCATGCTTGCCGGCGCCAGGCGGATACACCGCAGCCTCCGCATTCGATGGATAAGGGACGGCCTGCCGAAACTCGAAAAGGTGGCGAGCCTCGGCGCGACCTACGATCTCGTGCTGCTCAGCGCCGTATGGATGCACATTCCGAAGGACCGGCAGGCCGAAGCCGCCGCGACGGTCGCGCGGTTGACCGGGCAGGGCGGGATCGTCAACCTGACGATCCGATCCGGCGCCAGCGAGCCCGAACGGGGCTTCCACGACACGGACGTCGAACTGCTCGGTGCGACGCTCGCCGGGCACGGCGTTCTGGCTGTCAACGACGTCACCGACAGTGATAGTTTCGATCGTGAAGAAGTCGTCTGGAGGAAGCTAACGTTCCGACGGGTCGGCTGACGCGCTCGCGCCGTGCACGGAAGCCCCCTCGTGGCCCGACGGCGCCCCGGCTAAAGGTGCAAGACGCGGCCTCGTAACCCCCGTGAAATCGGAATATTAAGACGGGCGGGGTAGCATCGCAAAGCCCACACGGCGATGCCGGTAACCTCTCATTAAGGACAAGGAAGTGGCAGGTTTCAGATTCGCTCCGCGCGCGCTACTCGAGCTTGGAAAGGAGCTCATCAGCACCGACGAGGTGGCGTTGTACGAACTCATCAAGAACGGCATCGACGCGGGCTCTCCGAAAGTCGAGACGGAGGCGCGAATAATCCTGCCGCACAGCAGCTACGTCGCCGCGGTGGATGCAATCAACCTGAAGAAGGATTTGGGAGCGGTGCTCGACACCCTCGCCATGAACGTGATTCCGGCCACGCCCGTCGAACAGGTTTCGGAATTCCTGGATCCCCTGAGAAAGCTGACCGGAAACAGGCAACGGTTCCTGACAGGGCTCACGGAAGCCTATCGGACCTACAACTGGATCGAAGTCCGCGACACTGGCGAGGGAATGTCGCTTTCGACCCTGAACGATGTCTATTTGACGGTCGGCACCCGGTCGCGGCGGGCCGCGAACATCGCCGGCGGAACCTATCTCGGTGATAAAGGCGTCGGTCGTCTCTCGGCGATGCGATTGGGCGACCGCCTGACAGTGACGACATCCACGAAGAGCGAAAGTCGCTGGAATATCCTCGAAATCAACTGGTCGCGATTCTCGCACGACATCGAGATCCCGCTTGAGAAAATCGGGGTCGAGGGAGTCGCCGGAGAACGAAAGAGCGAGAAATCCGAGCACGGAACGACCATACGCATCTCCGATCTCAGCGCGGACTGGACCGCTCAGCGGTTCGCCTTCGTCTTCCAGGGCCGCATGGCGCGCATGGTCGACCCGTTCGAACCGGGCCGTGGAAACGAAATCCTGGTGGCCCGATACAACGGCGACCGCCTCATCATTCCTTCCGTTCCCAAGAAGCTGCTGGACAGCGCCCACGCGACGCTCAACGCGAAGCTCTTCTTCGACGGCGACGAGCCGGTGATCGAAGGCGTGGTGAACTACAAGATGCGTCACAAAAAGCGCGATATCTCGGCTCGGGGGCCTGAGGTCTATTCCATAGCCGGAAAAACCACGCCGCGCCGCGGTAAGAAGGGGCACGCGGCGGTCGAGGTGTCGCCGATAAGGCCGAAGGCGTTGAAGGACCTCGGGCCGGTCGACGTCGAGATCTACTGGTACAACCGCCTTGTCGTCGAAGCAGTCGACGGTCTGACCTCGAATGTCCAGGCGACGCGGGACGAGATCGCAAAATGGTCCGGCGGCCCGATGCTGTACCGCCATGAATTTCGAATTCTTCCATACGGCGACCCGGCCGACGATTGGGTCGAGCTGGACAAGAATGCGTTCGGAAAATCGGGTTTCAAGCTGAACCGGCAGCAGGTGCTTGGTCGCGTGAGGGTGGACTCCGCGCACACCGCGTTGAGCGAACAGACCAGCCGCGAGGGCCTGATCGGATCCGAAGCTGCCTATGCGTTGAGAACGATCCTGATCTGGCTGTTGCACAACGAAATGCGGTCGCTGATAAACGAGGCGGACCTGGCCGAACGCATACGCAAACGGGAGGCCGAGACGATCGCCTATGAATTCAGGAACACGCAAAGGCTGGTCGAGCAGACGCTGGCACAGGTCCGCAAGAAGATCGGACCCCAGCACAAGGCGCTGATCGAAAGCCTCGGCGACCAGGTGACCCTTCTCGCCGACCAATGCGAGGCGCTGGCTGGCAAGTCCGGAAAGGTGATCGAGGAGTCCGCGAGCGAGCGGGAAAAGTTCGTCCATCTCGCCGGCATCGGGTTGATGACTGAGTTCATATTCCACGAACTGGACCGTGCGGTCGCCCATACGGTCCGGATCCTCGCCGACGCGTCGACCTCCAAGTCCACCTCCGTGCTTCGCGCGCTCGAGGCACAACTTATAACGCTGCAGAAGCGCATATCGGCCTTTGATGCGATGACGGGAGAGCGCCGTCAGACGAAGTCGAGGTTCGACCTGCTTGAAGTCGTCAACCTAGTCCTCGAAGGCCACGAAAGCCAGTTCAAACGGCATTCGATCAAGGTCACCGTCGAGTGCCCCGCAAGCGGGCTGAAGATCCGCGCAGTGAAGGGAATGGTGATCCAGATCCTCGAAAACCTGATCGGAAACTCCGTCTACTGGTTGAAGCAGCAGCGCGACTTCGAGGCGGGTTTCAAGCCACGGCTGAAGATCGACATCGATGCGGCGACCAAGGCTCTGACCATCGAGGACAACGGGCCCGGCGTCGATCCAAAGAGGCGCGAAGCCATTTTCGAGCCGTTCGTAACTTCGAAGCCCGCCGGTCAAGGGCGTGGTTTGGGGCTTTATATTTCACGCGAACTTGCGCAGTATCACAACTGGCAGCTTTATTTGGACGAAACGGCGGACCTCTACAGGCGCCGCCGGTTGAGCCGATTTGTTCTCGACATGGATAGTGACGAATGATTTTGGAGTCCCAGCTTCTGACGGCGATCAAGGAAAGCGGCATTTCCAAGATCGCGGTCATCGACGATGCGTTTGACGCTCCCGAGATCGACGACGACAGCGCGGGCCAATTGCTCGACTACTTCGGAAGAAACGGCTTCGGCAGGATCAGAGACGAACTCTCGTTGACAGAGGATGATGTCGACGAAGCGACCGCGGCCATCAACCAGAGCGACTATGAATCCGAAAAGCTGATCGAGGTCGTCGGGGTGTTGTATGCGAAATTCGTGAGCACGCTCGACGACCGTTACGATCCGAACGGACTTTTCCAGCTTCAAACCGACAACATCCGGAATCTCACGCCGATCCTGAAGCTGCTGGAAAGGTGCCAGCCGCGCGTGGAGGTTTTCCGCGTCGGCTCGGATCTCGACGGCCTGACCGACGTAGACCCCAAGACCCACCTCATCTTCGTGGACTTCTACCTGCAGCAGGGCGTCTCGGAACAGGCCGGAGCCGCAAAGCGCCGTGCGGCCAAGGCGAAGGCGCTCGAAGTCGTCACCAAACTGGTCAAGAGCCAGGGCGACCATGCCGCATCGGTGATTTTGATGTCCTCGGCCGACGTGGAGGCCGAAGCGGACAAGTTCCGAGCCGACATCACCGGCGACAACAAGAGCCTGGTTTTCGCAAGCCGCTTCGCGTTCGTTAAGAAGACGGAGCTCAAGATGAGCAACGGCGGTGAGATATCGATCCACGACGATGCGGGTGATCCGCTGCTCGACGTGCTGCAGTCCTACGAGTTCGCCCGGGCCACGCACGCAGCGCTGCAGGCCTGGTTCGAAAGCGCGATCGTCGCAGCGGATACGTTGCGGGGCGAAATCGCCCAACTTCACCTGAAGGATTTCGCCTATCTCCTCCGCTTCCGGCTGGCCCAGGAGGGGGAGGGACTGCTGGAATATCTCGAGTGGTTCTTCGGTGAATGCCTTCTCGACGCCTTGGGGCGGACCGTCGACGAGAAAACCAAGGACGACGAACGGATCGCGGCCTTGCGAACCAGCGCCGGCGGGCGGGTCGAAGGCGCATTCGACGGTCCGACGCAAGCGATTGCTGCGCTCTATCATCGGGCAAGGGTCGAGAACCCCAGGACCAACCGGAAATCGAACTTCCGGCTCGGAGACCTGTATGCTTCGGGCACCGGCAAGGACCGGATCGTACGTGCGATCCTAAATCCGGACTGCGACCTAGTGCTCCGAGGGGACAAACGTACGTCGAACCGCCTTCTCACCGTCCAGGGCAAACTCAAGCGGTTCGATGCGCCCGAAGCTTCCGTTTCGGATTTCATCCTGTTGTGCGACAAGCCGCACAACATCGTCTGGGACAAGAAGAACATCGAGGCCATTCCTTTTGACGAGATATCCGGGGAGGGGTCTCTCCATGAATTCGTAGGCACGCTGAGGCCGCTGTATGCCCAGGAACTGCAGCGCAATGTTCTCAGCGACCTCGGCCGCGTCGGCGTGTCGGTCGCGCCGGCCATGGGCTTTTCCGCTCGTGCAAAGATTGTTCTGAGACTGAAGGACGGCAAGACCAAGGAACTGGCTCTGGGCAAAGCCGGGGTCGCCGATTGCTACGTGGTGCCGAGTCGTGGAGGAAACGACAAATCGATCGTGCTGTTCCGGCGGAGATTTGCAGCGAACCTTCTCGAAGCGCTGCTGAAGGAAGATCCGGCATTGCTGTCGAAGCTCGCAGGGCCGAACATCACGCAAATGAAGAAGAAGGGAGCGCTCGAAAAACTCGCCAAGATGCACAGGACGGGAATTTCGTTCGAGGAAATCATTGACCTCGGCGTCTTCCTCACTTCCAAGAAATCACTCAAGGGGTCCGACCAGGCCTGGTGCTACATCTTGGTGGAGATGGTCGCGCCGCAATGATCAGGCCGCGGGGCGCGGAATGCTGGGAGCGCTCGGCGGATCGATGAGGCGCTGTCGCTACAGCGAGCAGATCAAGCAGCCGTCGCTTTCGCTCGGTTCATCGTTGTCCAGGCCCCCCAGGGTCTCTGCCAACGACAAATTCTTACGCGACGCCTTCTTGCGCGCTTCAACCACTTCCCGGTTCAGCTTGATCGCCGCCATGCGCTCCGGCCGCTCGAGCTCCGTCAGCGATTCGCTCTGCGACCATGTGAAGTTGACGCCGCGCGCAGCGCTTTCGGTCTCGTAATGCTTTGCCTGCTCGTACAAATCAGGGTGCCGTTCCTTCAGGCGAACCCACTCGATCTTCTGCTGGTAGAAACAGAAGAAACATCCCGACCTGCTTCGACCCCATTCCGTATAGGTCGGCATTCCCAGCCCGCAGTCTTCCAGGATCCGGACGATGTCGGCGCGCACGAGACCGTCCTCGCGGAAGGGATATACCGCCTTGATGTTGGGCTTAGTGGAAATATAGCCGATACGGGGCTCGTCCGCCCGCAACCCGACGTAGTTGATGACGTTGTCCCGCCCGACATAGGCTTCGAACGGCTTGAGCTTCAGCATCCGCGTGCACCAGCGGCGATGGTTCGAAGGTAGCATACCTCCGTACACGGAAAGCCAGTGATCGAAACTGTCG
Source organism: bacterium (assembly GCA_029946075.1). Classification (GTDB taxonomy): domain Bacteria; phylum Pseudomonadota; class Alphaproteobacteria; order Rhizobiales; family Xanthobacteraceae; genus Bradyrhizobium. The sequence goes on from JAQSDT010000687.1 coordinate 9,318, forward strand.
GTTGGCGACGTACGGACGATGGGCCGCCCGAGGACGGATTCGAGACGAGCGAGGTATTCGTACGTCTCGGGCAGTTCCTTCTCCGTATCGTGGAAGATGTATTCCATTTCCGCGACGCGATCCCTCATATAAATGGCCAGCGCGGCGCTGTCCTTGCCCCCTGACAGGCTCAATATGTGACGAACTTTGACCATTTTTCACCGCAACCTAATGCCAGTCCGCCTCGAGTCCGGCGGAAATCCGTTGACGAACTATAGCACGGGACCCGCGCTCACGTAGGCTTCTCACCGCTCTTCGTTACCCGGGGACTTACCTCCTGCTCAGGCGACGTGCCGATGATCTCCCAGAGCATGCGGTACAACACCGCAAGCTTGCCGTCCCGCGTCGGAGGAAGGGCCTTCTCGGTCTTTCTCAGAAAGTCCTGGAATTCCGAGTCCCCTTCCAAGGGGATATCGACGACCCGGGCGACCTCCAAGCCGTCGGAGCGGGTGATCCCGATCCGGAACGCCGACTTCGACGGCTCCGGCCCCGACGAGTAAGCCGCTGCCTCGACGCGGAGGAACGTCTCGCCCAACGCCTCGATTTCCGATCTCCAGTTGTCGACGTCGATCTTCAGCCAACGCGACGGCGGCTTGCTGACGACAAAGCTGGCAAGCGCTTCGACCCATGCATCCTCGGAAAGGCCGGGATCCCGAAGGCGCTGCGCAAACGCGCGGAGGCGTCCTTCGCGCGCGGCGAGCGCTACGCGGGCCGCCCGCGTCGCGATCCTACCGCGATCGATCTTGCCCTCGCCGGCATCCAGCGATCTTGCGACGTCCGACACGACGTCGGCAAGAAGCGCCGGATAGGCATCTCGCAGCCGGTCGGTCGCGGCGTGGAGCTTAGAAACGAACGTCTCCGTCCGCGCGAGATCCCGGCGACCGTTTTCATCGAACGCCTTTACGCAGCAAGCCTCCGGCAGTTCCTTGAATAACAACGACGAAGGATCGGCACTCCTCAGAAGCGCGTCCCTGACGCCGGATGCCTCAGGGTCCATTTGCGTCGAGCGTCTGGTGTACTCCGGCAACTGCGCGGCGAAACGACATAACGGACCGACAACGTCCAGCAGCTCCGACTGGCGGCCCGATGGCTGCTCCTTTGCGAAGCAATCCAGCAGCAGACGGAATACCTCCGCGCGTATACCGGCGACGCGACAGAGTTGGAGTTCGAATACTCCGGGCTCCTTCGTCAGTCGCAGGAAATCAGCGGGCCCGAAATTGTGAAGAAACGTACCGTTCTCATAGACGGCTATCTCGTGCGACTTCGTGCTTATGATCACGGCCAGGAGCAGGGGAGCTATGCCGTCCCTCACACCGAAGGGTTCACGACGCAACGTCGCAAACACGCTGTCGACGCCCACCCGTGCTCCCTTTGCGGTTTCGAGATCCTTCACGATCTCAAGCAGCGCAGGACGGAGACGCAGCGGGTCACCGTCGGCCGGCGGTTCGTCGACGATATGCCGCCCTCTGGAGAATCGGTGCACATTTCCCGCGGAAAGCACCGAAAGGTACATCGACTTTTCTGGCGGCGCACGCAATTCGTCGATTCCGAGCAGCGGCTTTTCCGGGGACAGGAACAGCCCTTCGATAAGCCGCATTCGCGCGGCCGAAGCGGCGCTGCTCAGCGAGTTGCGGTTGAGCAGCTCGTTCATGATCCTCGGCGACCGCGTATACATCTCGTCGCAAGTCTCGGAGACAACAGGGGCCAGCCGTCGAGACGCCCCGAGCTTCACGTGACCGCCGAGACGATAGAGCTCTGTCCTGGCAGACAGCGACGACCTGATCCCGATGGCGGATTCGAGCGCGGCGGCAAGTTGCGCATTCGCGCGCTTGAACTGCCTGTCCGCCTCCGCCAGGGCGAAGGCATCGTCGGCAAGTTCGGCGGTATTGGCTATGACGAATTGCCAAGCCAGAACATCGCGAAGATCGGCGCTCAAGCCGGAAAGAACGTCGGGAACAACGATCAGGATGTCATGACGGTTCGCTTTCATGGCGGCCTGTCGCGCCAGAGACCGCTCGCCCTCGCTCTGCGGCAACGCGACGATGATCGCGCCATCGGCTTCGGGCTGCGTCTTGGCGGCAGATGGAATATCCGCGACGGCAACATACCGGACATCGAAGTATCGCAGCGTACCCGTCGTCAGATAGTGCCTTCGCGCAGCTATCGGTCGTGCATCGAGAAACGGCACGAGCTGCACGCCGACGTCGGTGGACTCGCCGAGGGCAGAAAACGCGTCGTCCAGAGCCTTTTGAAGGTTTACGTTCGACGCCCCCCAAAGGCGGAAGCCGCCCGCGCCTCTCCGGAAGAGAACGCCCCTGCCGACGAGCTCTTTGAGCACCGAGCGACAATCGTCCGTCGAATATCCCAACGATGCGGCAACAACGTCCTCCGTCGCCATCAGGTCGTCGGCATCCAGCAGGTTGAGGATTGCCACCGCCTTGACGACATCCAGTTCCAACTTCGGCAACGCACGGGAACGGTCGACGAGTTCGAGAAGCCGCAGCCACGAACTACGGTAGCTTTCGCCGCTTAATCGGTGTCCGAAAGAAGCCCTGACATAGTCGAAGAAATCGGGGATTCGGTACCAGCGGTCGGGCGCAAGCGGCTGATCAGAGAATGCCTGCAGCCCGAAAGGCTCGTTGGAGAGCAGGAAGCCAAACAGTGAGCGTTCGTGCTGACCGAACCTGGCGAAGAACCGGATGAGCAGCGGGAGCACCATTGGATGCAACGGATACAGCAGGGCCGGATCGATCGACGCGCCGCGTGCGAACCACCCGCTGCCGACCGCCTTCCGCATCTCGCGGCGCGATTCCGCGACCAGGGCCTTCGGCATCAATTCCTCCCTGACCGACAGCGCACGCGCGGCCAGCGCCGCGGTATGGGCCAGCGGCTGGTCGAAGACGACTTCTTCGAAGCGGCCCGCAACCTTCTCCCATTCGTGGCGTTGCGCGTGGGGCAGCTTCTCCGAATATGCGTGGAAACCCTGATGGAGCAGACCGACGAAGATAAATGGTGTTTTTCCGCTGCGGACCGCGCGCTCGGAGAGCGTCTGCAGGAGAAAGATATCTTCGCTCTCGGGATGGTTGGCCGCATGCTCCAGGAACTTTCCCATCTCATCAAGGATCAGCACCAGGCCGCTTGTCTGCTGTCCGGCCAAAGCCAAGGCGTCATCGAGCAGTTCAGTGACTCCGGCAGCGGTTCCGGCCCGGCGGACTTTCTCCGCTTGCGCGAGCAGGCCCGCGAGCGCCTTCGACGGACGACGTCCGCCGAATCCAGCAAATGAAACGCCGATGGCGCGTGCTATCGAAGTCGCGAGACGTTCCCGTTCACCGGTGACGAGGATAGGGACCATCGGCGCTGTCTTCGGAAGTCTTCCGATGTCCGCCTGCTTGAAAAGTGCCGTGATCTGCCGCGACTTCGGATCGGCCAGAAACTGCGAGAGGAAAAGCGCGAAGGAGGATTTTCCGACGCCGTAGTCGCCGGTGATTCGCCAGGCGCGGCGGCCGGACCCAGACGCTGCGCCGTCGACGATCCGTCTGAATGCCTCTACTACGAACGGAGTCAGGGTGTAAGACTTGAGAGCCTGGGGGTCGGCAAAGTCCTTCTCAAGATTGGTCGAGCGGTAGAAGCGCCCCGGCGTCGCGAAAACTTCGCGAATGGTCTGCGCAGATTTCTCACGCGCCATACTCACGTTCTCCCGTAAACGCGGCGCAGCAACTCGGAGGCTTTCGCCGGTTTAGCGGGCCGCACGATACGCCCGGCGATGGCCGAGGGCAGATATTCGAACGGCCGGACGCCGTCCCCGGCTTCTTCGAGCCGAGAATGGATGTCGTCCTCGCTCAAAAGGAAGACGCGCCCGGGACTGCTGTCGCCGACGCAGATGTCGCGCAGCGAAAGCGTTGCCTCGTTCGCGCGGCGGGACATCCAGTAGTCGTCCACGGCATAGTCGAAGAGAGCGCGGGAAATCTCAGGCTTGCGGCCCCGCCTGAACGAATACACGGTTTCGCGCCGACCGCCCTCGCTCCTTGTGTCTCCCACCGGTTGAAGCAGTCCCAAGTCGGTCAGCGGACCCTCCAGGGAATCCTCCAGACTTACGTTGCTCCTGGACGGAAGATAGGTGTGAAGGAGGACGTCGAAATGCTGGGAAAGCGTAATGTCGGAATGCTCATGACCCAGCCGGCCGCTCTCGCGGCGCATCGCCGCAAGGACGTCGCTGCGGGTAAATTCCGGGAACGGCCAACGGTTGAACATGAAGTGCCAGGAGAAGAGTGGCACGTCCAGATTTGACGACAGCTTCCAGTGGATGAGCCAGGGTGTGGCCGGGTGCTCGATATAGGGGTCGAGTCCACGATCCGAGAAAATCTGTTCGCCGAATGGCGTTATCGCCGGTTGGTTGGACTCGACGGAAGTGAGGCCGGACGCCACTGCCCAAAACCTTAGGGACTTGACCATGTTCTTTCCGATACCCAGCGCGACCATCGCTTCTTCGTCGTTCGACCAGTGCTCGGGATGCGACTTCAGGAACTGATACGCCTTCGGCAGCCAAGCAAACCGGCACGCAAAGGTCTCGTGTCCGGAAAAGCGAAAAGGCCGCTCTGCGACGGATCGCGGTTCGGACTTGGCGCGCACCCTTTTCTTTGCAAGAACTTCAACGGTCATCCAGCTTCTCCGCAATGGCTCGCCGCGTATCCTGGACGGCCGCGGCGATCAACTCGGCGGCGAGCTCTACGTCCCCCACGGTCGTCTGCCTGCCCAGGCCCAGGCGAAGGGCCCCTTCGACCAATCGGTCGGGAAGGCCCATCGCACGGAGGACGTGGGAAGGCTCGTCCGTCCCCCAACGGCAGGCCGCACCGGTCGACAGTGCGACCGAGTGCGACAGCCGGGCAACGACTGCTTCGTTCGGAACACCGTCGATGGAAACGTGAAGATTGTTTGCCATCCTGTTGGAACGATCACCGTTGACGGTCAAGCCGTCAATTTTTCCGACCAACAATTCCTCCAATCGGTCGCGCAAACGGCCGACCCGCACGAATTCATCGGGCATGCCCGACCGGCACAGACGACAGGCTTCGGCGAAGCCCGCGATGGCCGGCACGTTCGGCGTCCCTTCCGCCTTTTCGATCTCCAAGAGCGCGGGGAGGTTGTCGCCGTGGACGATTAGGGCAGCGGCACCCTTCGGCCCGTACAGCTTGTGCGCGGCCATCAAGAGATAAGTGATGTCCCACTCGCGAACCCTGAGCGGAATATGACCCGCCGCTTGCGTTCCATCGACCAGTAGAGGAACGTTTGCGGACCTAGCGATCCGGGCGATCTCCTCGATCGGATAGATCGTTCCGACCTCGTTGTTGGCGGCCATGACGCAGACCAGGTCGCAGCCTTTCGAAAGTTCGTCACGAAGCACAGCCATGTCGATGCGGGCCATTCCGTCGACGGGAAGCCACTGCACGACGACGCGGCCATCGCGTTCGAGCTTCGCCAAGGCGTCCAGTATGGCGGCGTGTTCGACGGTGGTCGACGCCACCCGCAAAGGACGATCACGGGAACGGTTAGCGGCCAGGCGCGAGATGACGGCGTCGGCGGCGGCGGTCGCGCTCCGGAGAAGGATGACACTCCCGGCGTCGGCATCGACCAAGCCGCCGATCTCGATGCGCGCCTCTTCGACCAGATCAGCGGCTTCCTGGCCGTAATAATGGCTCCGATTAGCGGGATTTCCGAATTTCTCCGTCATAACCCGCACCATCAACTCGGCGACGCGCCCATCGACGGGCGTCGTCGAGTGATGATCGAGATATATCGGCCTGACCACCGAGGTCGAAAGGCCGGACTTGTCGGAAAGGATGTTCATTTATCGCGTCTTCTTGGCAGAAGCCAAACCCCCGGTTGCAGCCCGGCATTATGGTCAACATTTCGGCCAGACGCGAGATAGGATTCCCAAGCGCCGGGGATGTGAACACCTTATCGCGGTATCGGCCAGAACCGCCATGTTCCTGTCGCCCCTAAACCCAAGAAAATAGGAAGATATTTCTCTCTGCGCGGGTCCGGCATGCGCCCGAGCCACGAGCATGTTGCGGCTACAGTCCATGCGGCGATCCCTCGCGTGATCTTCCATCTAACCCATCAGATCGGCAGTCCGAGTTGCGGCTCAACCTGGAATTCGCCGTGTAACGCGGACAGCGAGATCCCCAAAAGACGGACTGGCTTCGGGACGGGCATCTCGCTCTGCAGGAGACCGACAGACAGTCGTTCCAATTTGCTGCGGCTCGAGACCGCGATGGACACGGATTTGCTGCGCGTGATGATCTCGAAGTCATTGAACTTCACCTTTAGGGTGACCGTGCGTCCCCGCGCGCCCTTTTCGTCGCAGTGCCGCCAGACCTTGTCGATCAGCGGCTGCAGTTCGGCGACCATGGCGTCGAAGTCGGCGAGATCGGTGGAGAACGTATTTTCTGCGCCCACGGATTTCCGGACACGGTCGGCGCGGACCTCGCGGTTGTCGACGCCCCGCGAGATCCAGGAGTAGTAGGTTCCGGCCTTGCCGAAATTGGCCTGCATGAATTCGAGCGACTGATTGCGCATATCGAGACCGGTGCGGAGCCCGAGGCCGTTCATTTTTGCAGTGGTTGCCGGCCCGATGCCGTGAAACTTGCCGACCGGCAGGTTTTCTACGAACGCCGACCCCATCTCCGGTGTGATGACGTACTGGCCGTTCGGCTTACGGTGATCGGAGGCGAGCTTTGCCAGAAACTTGTTGTAGGAAATGCCGGCGGATGCGTTGAGACCGGTCACTTCCTTGATCTTCGAACGGATCGCCAACGCCACATCCCGGGCCAACGGAATGCCCTGGAGATTTTCGGTGACGTCCAGATAAGCCTCGTCCAGCGACAGCGGCTCGATGATCAGCGTGTGCTCGGCGAAGATCTCGCGGATCTGCTGCGAGACTGCCTTGTACACCTCGAAACGCGGCTTCACGAAGATCAGGTCTGGGCATTGCCGCTTCGCGGTAACCGATGGCATGGCCGACCTGACGCCGAACTTGCGCGCTTCGTAGCTGGCCGCCGCCACGACGCCGCGCTCCCGGGATCCGCCGACGGCCACCGGCTTTCCGCGGAGATCCGGATTGTCGCGCTGCTCGACGGACGCATAGAAGGCGTCCATGTCGACGTGGATGATCTTGCGTTGACGCCCCGGGGAAGCTGCCTGGTCGTCGTCCTCGTCGGTCACGTTGTCGGCCCGATCGGGTCTTCCTTGACCCCGCGGGCGACGATCCGGAGCGTTCCGTCGGCAAGCGGCCGCTGCAGCTTCAAGGCCTCGTCCGAAGGAGCCGTCATCCAGGCCTCCACTTCGTCCGGCGTTGTCAGGACCACCGGCATTGCCTTCGGGTGGATGGCGCCTACCTCTGCGTTCGGCTCCGTTGTCAGGAACGCGAAGAGGTCGTTGGTCGTCTCACCTTCCTTGACCTTCCGGACGGACGTCCAGTTTGTCCAGATGCCGGCGAAGCAGGCGAGGGGACGGGTCTCATCGAGCGCGAACCAGATATCACCGCCCTCGGCTTTGTTGAATTCGCTGAACGAGTTGAACGGCACCACGCAGCGGTTGTCGGTCCCCAGCCATCGCGTCCAGTGCTTGCTTTTCACGTTGCGGATGTTTGTCGTGCCGCCGTCCGGCTCCATCCGCAGCAGTTCCTTGAAATCGACGGTCTTGCCCTTGGCCTGCAGCTTTTCGGCCCGTTTCTTGGTGGCGTCCACCAGCGCCTTTGACGACGATGGCATTCCCCAACGCGCTGTGGTGAGTTCGCGGCCCTCGGCGCCGTTGCGTACGATCGGTGCCTTGTAGTCGGGAAAAACCCCCGGCATCGGCGCCAGATTACCAACGTATCGGTTCACGACGCGGAACAGCGCGCTGATGGCGGCCTGGTTGGTCGTGATCGAGTAGAGATTGCACATTGGTCAGGCTTCGGTCGGAGTGTGGCGTGGCTGCCAGGCCAATTGTAGCAGAGTCGCGGATGGACGCCGGTCCGCCTTGGTGCATTTGCGGCAGCGCAGCCGGCTGGCGAGATCGTGCACGAAGGTGGTCGGTGGGTGCTTCATTGCCGCGAGGTCGACGTCGCTCGGCGTCTTGCAGCGCGCGCACTGGATCTCCAGCCAAGGGAAGCCGCCATTCACCGCTTGATCGATCGTCGGGGATGGATCAATCGGTTCCCCGTCTGACCACATGCGTTCGTTCCAACTCTCGCATAGCAGCTTGTCGGCCCGCTGGATGAGCGCTTCCCCCTTCGCCCGCGTCTCCGCCGATTGGGTAGCCAGGATGTTGGCCATTGCCCGCGCCTTGCCAAGCTCCTTCGCCAGAGCCTTGCGGTCGCCGCCCGACAGCGGCGTAGGGTGATACTTCGGGGCCATCCGGACATCCAGGCGCAAAGAGATCGGATCGGCAATCCGAGCGGGTTACGGAGTCTCGAACGCCGGCCAGCACCCGTCTTCTTCATGCCTGCCAGTGCGCTGCTGGCAGGTGTTGTCGAGCAGCCGCTGCGCGACGTCCTTCCAGACCGCGTTGTCGCCATACAATCGGACTGCATCGGCGGTCTGGATTTCCACGGTCCGCTCGCAGCGGCGGCAGGAGATGCGCAGCACGTGACGCTGAATCTCGGAAAGGCGTCGTTGCCGCAGCTGGGCCCCTGTCGCGTCGGCGCGAGGGTCTTTGAGGACCGAATCCCAATATTCCGCCGGAGGGGCGCATCCGGAGCCGCAGCGGAGGGGCCAGGCCTATGTGCGGCTTCAGCTGCCAGCTTTTCCATCTGCTTTGGGGTCGGCTTGCGCCAGCTCGCGGGTCGGTCGGTCATTCCGAATTAGAACATAAAGAGAACAAAAGTCGAGTCCGATTGGCCCGCTCCGTGAAAAAATCCTCCTGTTGGAAAGGTCGCGATGTCGGAACCAAGCCGGGCCATTCGTCTTGAATCGAGCATCAGTATTGGAGTTCCCCGTCATGGCCCCCCGCGCTAACTGGAAAGGCTTCCTGCGCCTTTCCCTCGTCACCTGTCCCGTCGCGCTCTACCCGGCCACGTCAGATTCAGAAAAGGTCTCCTTCAACCAGCTTAACCGGAAGACCGGCCATCGCATCAAATACGCCAAGGTCGATGCCGACACGGGCGAGGAGGTCGCCAACGAGGACATCATTAAGGGCTACAAGGTCGACACCGACACCTTCATCGAGGTGACCAAGGAGGAGCTCGAGAACGTCGCGCTGGAATCGACGCGAACGATCGAGATCGACGAGTTCGTCGACCGCAGCGAGATCGACCCGCGATATCTGATCCGTCCCTACTACCTGGTGCCAGACGGCAAGGTCGGTCACGACGCCTTCGCCGTCGTCCGCGAAACGATCCGTGAGATGAACAAGGTCGCGATCGGACGGGTGGTGCTGACCAACCGAGAGCACATCATCGCGCTCGATCCACTGGACAAGGGCTTGATGGGAACGTTGCTGCGCTATCCTTACGAGGTGCGTTCTGCGGACGAATATTTCGACGACATCCAGGATGTCAAAGTGACCAAGGACATGCTCGATCTCGCCAGGCACATCGTCAACCAGAAGGCGGGCCACTTCGAGCCGGACAAGTTCGAAGACCAGTACGAAACTGCCCTGATCGACCTCATCAACAAGAAGCGCGCCGGCAAACCCATCACCGCGAAAGAGCGGCCGCGTGGCGAAAACGTCGTGGACCTGATGGACGCGCTGCGCAAGAGCATCGGCGGAGGCGCGGCGGCAGCGACGGAGGCGCCGAAGAAGTCAGCCAAGAAGGCGGGCAAAGCGGCGGCCGGGCAGAAGGAAATGCTGATGCCGATTGCCGGCAAGAAACCGGCCAAGGAGGCCGCGGCCAAGAAGCTGGCGGCCAAACCGCAGCGGAAGTCGGCTTAAGGCATCCTTGCGGTGGATTCACGGAAGGCTTGCTCCGACACGCCGGATGCATCGGGGATATTGCCTAGGCCGGCCGCTCTGTTCGCCCGCTTTGGAAATTCTCTGCTCGCGAGGTAGACAGCACGGCTGATCGCATGGCAGCGGGCAGTGGGCGGTGCGGGGAAGCGTCTCATGGCGAGAAAACTCAAGACCTACCAGACCTTGCTGGGCTTCTTCGATCTGGCGATGGCCGCTCCCTCCATGAAAGCGGCCCTGGAAGCCTGGGGCGCAGACAGCAATCTCTTCCATCAGGGCGCGGCAAAGGAGAGCCACGACCCGGACGTCATCGCCGCGACCATGGCAAAGCCTGGCGTCGTTCTCAGGCGTCCGGTTGGAACCGATCGACCTTTC
>JAQSDT010000688.1 GCA_029946075.1 bacterium
CGCGCCGCGGAAATCCTGGCGCTGACCCCGCTGCTGGAGCGCTATCCCCGGCAGTTGTCGGGCGGCCAGCGTCAGCGCGTCGCCATGGGCCGCGCCATTGTCCGCGATCCGCAGGTGTTCCTGTTCGACGAACCGCTGTCCAACCTCGATGCCAAGCTGCGCGTGGCGATGCGCACCGAAATCAAGGAATTGCACCAGCGTCTGCGTACCACGACCGTTTACGTGACCCACGACCAGATCGAAGCCATGACCATGGCCGACAAGATCGTGGTGATGCATGACGGCATCGTCGAGCAGATGGGCACGCCGCTCGAACTCTATGACACCCCCGCCAACCAGTTCGTTGCCGGCTTCATCGGTTCGCCCGCGATGAACTTCCTCAAGGGCAAGGTGAAGTCGAACGGCAGCGCCATGTTCGAGGGACCGAACGGCGTCAAGCTGCCGCTGAAATCGGCACCCGCCAATTCGGAAGGCCTGCCGGCGGTCTACGGCGTGCGGCCCGAGCATTTCATCATCGCCGACGACGGCGCCGAAGCCGAGATCGTCGTGGTCGAGCCGACCGGATCGGAAACCCAGGTGTTCGCCAAGCTCGGCGGACAGCAGGTGGTGGCGGTGTTCCGCGAGCGGCATCAATTCAATCCGGGCGACAAGATCCGGCTGAAGCCCGATCCGTCGCTCGTGCATCTGTTCGAAGAGACGACGGGGAAGCGACTAAACGCCTAGCAGCAATAACAACGCCCAAAAGCGATAACTGAGAGCAGTAACTAAGAGCAATAAGCAGGAGCAGTAACTAGGAGCAACAATCAGAGCCGAAAACGGCCAGATCAGCCCACATCCACAGGGAGGGATTCGATGACCAAGATTAATCGACGTAAGTTCCTGAAGACCACGGGCGGCATGGCCGCTATCCTCGCATCAGTCAAGATGCCTGCCATCGCGCAGGGCACGACGGAAGTTCACATTCTGCGCTGGAACGACTTCGTTCCAGCTTGCGATGCCATTCTCAAGACCAAGCTGTTCCCCGAGGCGGAAAAGGCCCTCGGTATCAAGGTCAAGTTCGAGACCGTCAACGCCAACGATCTGCAGGCACGCATCACGTCCGGCATTCAATCCGGCGCCGGCCCCGACGTGATCATGCTGAACAACAACCACCCCCAACTCTACAAGGCGAGCCTCGTCGATGTATCCGACGTCGCGGCGGAAGTCTCAAAGGACCAGGGCGACTGGTACAAAGCCGCACTGGCCAACTGCTCGTCGGGCGGAAAATTCTTTGGCGTGCCGATGGACTATGTCGGCGGCTTGAATTCCTGGCGCGTGTCGATGTTCAAGGATATCGGGCTGACCGAATTCCCCAAGACCTGGGACGCCTATCGTGACGCGGGCAAGAAATTGAAGGCCAAGGGCTTCCCGATCGGTCAGTCGCTCGGCCAGTCGTTCGGCGATCCGGTAGGGTTTGCGTATCCGTTCCTTTGGTCGTTCGGCGGTGCCGAGGTCGACGACAAGGGCAAGGTCGCCATTAATTCGAAGGAGACCATCGAGGCCGTCAAGTACATGACCGGCTTCTGGAAGGACGCGATGGACGAAGGCGGTCTCGCCTGGGACGACTCGTCCAACAACCGCGCCTTCCTGGCCAGCACCATCTGCTCGACACTGAACGGTGCGTCGATCTACATTGAGGCTTCGCGCAAGCCCGACCAGTACAAGACGGCCGACGGCAAGCCGCTCAAGGACGACATCCAGCACGCATTCCTGCCGGCAGGCCCGAAAGGCGTGTTCGGTCTCCACCTCGTCCAGTCGCATGTCATCCCGACCTATTCGAAGAACCAGAAGGCGGCCAAGGATCTGCTCCGGTTCATGCACACCAAGGCCAACTACGAGCAGTGGTTCGAGACGGGTCAGGGCTTCTACACACCGGCCACGTCCGGGTGGGAAAAGCACAAGATGTGGGCGGCGAACCCGGTGATGGCGCCGTTCGCATTGATCGGCAAGACGGGCTTGGCAGCCGGATATCCCGGCGAGTCGAACGCCAAAGCTGCCGAAGTGTTGTCGAAATACCTGATCGGCAACATGTTTGCGGCGGCCGTCAAGGGCCAGTCGGCCGAGGATGCCGTCAAGGCGTGCGAGGCCCAGCTGAAGTCGATCTACGGCAGCTGACGCGAACCGGCTCCTGTCGCCGCTCGCGGCGACAGGAGCTTTTCCGCATTCCCGGTTTCCCCTGTGCGCCGTCCATTGGCGACAAGGGACTACGCTTCATGCGTCCGCACCCTGGATTGATGTAATGGCGATTACGACAGTATCTGCTCCCGACAGCCGTATCGTCGTCGGTAAGCCGAAATGGCGACCGTTGGAGAGCGAGGGCAACCTCGCGATGCTGCTGCTGTTGCCGACGATCGCGCTGCTGCTGATGTTCATCGCTTACCCGTTCATGCGCGGCATTTTGCTCGCCGTTACCAATTCGAAAGTCGGTGTGATCGGCGAGTTCGTCGGTTTCGAGAACTTCGCGCGTTTGTTGAAGGACCCGATTTTCCACGCCGTCGTTTACAACACCTTCCTCTACACGTTCGTCACGACGATCTTCAAACTCGTCCTGGGTCTATGGCTCGCCCTGCTGCTGAATCGCGATTTCAAGTTCAAGGCATTCACGCGCGCCTTCATCCTGCTGCCGTTCATCGTGCCGACCGTACTCGCCTGTTTCGCCTGGAAGTGGATGTTCGATCCGACTTTTGCGGTGCTGAACTGGATGCTGTTCAAGCTGGGCATCGTCGCCGCCGGCGCCGGCGTCAACTGGCTCGGGGACGGCGATATGGCGATGCTGTCGATCATGATCGTCAACATCTGGCGCGGCGTGCCGTTCTTCGCCATTTCGTTGATGGCAGGCCTGCAGACCATCAGTCCCGACCTTGGCGAGGCGGCCGCGATCGACGGGGCCAAGCCGTTGCAGCGATTCTGGTACATCACCTGGCCGCTGCTGATGCCCGTGACCATGGTCGTCGTGCTGTTCTCGGTTATCCAGACCTTCTCTGATTTCCAGATCGTCTATGTCATGACCGGCGGCGGCCCGGCCAACGCGACGCACCTGTTCGCGACTTATGCCTACCAACTCGGTGTCGGCACCGGCTTGCTCAGTCAGGGCGCCGCCGTCTCGCTTGCCATGTTCCCGCTGCTGTTCGGCATCGTGATCTTCCAGTTGATGTACATCCGCAGGGTGGAGACACGGTGATGAGCAATTGCTTCAACCGCGATGCGTCGGACGCGACATCGATCAGCCTGGAGTCCCGCCGATGATCGAAGGTGCAATCTGGCGCCGATGGGTGTTCTTTCGCCTGCCGATGGCGATCTTCCTGATCTTCCTGCTGTTCCCGTTCTACTGGATGATCATCACGACGTTCCGGCCGGATGGTGAACTCTACATCCCGTGGTACCGGGCCAATTACAAGCCGTTCTGGACGTGGAATCCGACCACGGCGCACCTCAAATACCTGTTCGGGGAGACCTCATTCGCGATCTGGATGTGGAACACCACCTTCATCGCCGTGGTCTCGACCGCCATCTCGCTGTTCTGCGGCGTACTCGCCGGCTACGCGCTGTCGCGACTGAACTTCAAGGGCGCGGCCCTGCTCGGAACGACCATTTTCATCACCTACCTGGTGCCGCAGACGCTGCTGTTCATTCCGCTGTCCGAGATCATCCGCGCCTACAGCCTTGGCGACACGCCCTGGTCACTGATCCTGAGCTATCCGACCTTCCTCATCCCGTTCTGCACGTGGTTGATGATGGGCTACTTCAAATCCGTTCCGAAGGAGTTGGAGGAGTGCGCGCGAATCGACGGCGCCGCACGTTGGCAGGCGATGCTGTACATCATCATCCCCGTGGCGGTGCCAGGCATCCTGTCCGCCATGATCTTCGCATTCACCCTCAGTTGGAACGAGTTCATCTACGCCCTCGTGTTCCTGTCGAGCCCCGAGCAGAAGACGGTGCCCGTGGGCGTGATCTCGGAACTCGTGCGCGGCGACGTGTTCTTCTGGGGACCGCTGATGGCCGGCGCGCTGTTCGGCTCGATCCCGGTCGCCATCGCCTACTCGTTCTTCGTCGAACAATACGTTTCCGGTGTGACAGGAAGCGTGAAAGGCTAGCGGACGAAATGCCTAGCCGGGGAAGCAAGCCACCAAGGCACAACTAAACGGGACGACCGGGGACAGAGAGCGGCAATGTCAAATGTAACGATCCGTCAAGTGCACAAGCGCTACGACGATTTTCATGCGGTGAAGGGCGTCTCGCTCGAGATCAAGGACAAGGAGTTCGTCGTGCTCGTCGGCCCGTCGGGCTGTGGCAAGACCACCACCTTGCGCATGGTCGCCGGGCTCGAGACGATCTCCGAGGGCGACATCATGATCGGCAACAAGATCGTCAACGAACTGCCGCCCATGGATCGCGATATCGCCATGGTGTTCCAGAACTACGCGCTCTATCCGCATATGACGGTCTACGACAACATGGCCTTCGGCCTGAAGATGAGGAAATTTGACAAGGCGGAGATCGCCAAACGGGTCAACAATGCCGCCGATATCCTCGACATCAAGGATCATCTCAGCCGCAAGCCGCGCATGCTCTCGGGCGGGCAGCGCCAGCGCGTTGCACTCGGTCGTGCGATCGTGCGCAATCCGCAAGTCTTTCTGTTCGACGAGCCGCTTTCCAACCTCGACGCGAAGCTGCGGGTCCAGATGCGCGTCGAGATCAAGAAGTTGCACCAGCGCCTTGCGACGACATCGATCTATGTGACCCATGATCAGGTCGAGGCGATGACGCTGGGGGATCGGGTCGTCGTGATGAAGGACGGCCTGATCCAGCAGGTGGGCGAACCGCTCGAACTCTACAACAACCCGGCCAACAAGTACGTGGCAGGATTCATCGGTTCGCCGGCGATGAATTTCGCCGACACGATGATCGAGCAAATGGAGGGCGCGGTCTACGCCACCAATCCCACGATGAAGATTCGCGTGCCTGAGGAGATCGCGGCGCGTATGGGCCCGCACATCGGCAAGCCCGCGACGCTCGGCATCCGACCGGAAGACCTGCACATGGCCACTGGCGCCGACCCGGAAGACCGTTCCTTCGATGCGGTGGTGGAGGTCGCGGAGCAGCTCGGCTCAGAAATCATCCTGGATTTGAAAGCCGGCGGCAGTGCGATGGTCGCCAGCGTCGAGCCGACCGTCAAGGTGAAGCCCCAGCAGAAGATCCGCCTCGGCATCAATCCGGCGGGCCTCCGGTTCTTCGACGCAGCGACCGAAGCGGCCATTTGACCATCGCGCCTGCCTGCTGCATGAGTATCGCCGCGTTTTGATCCCGCCGGCGTCCAGGCTTCAAGAACAAAAAGGAGACGGGCTTTGCACATTCTCATTCTCGGTGCCGCCGGCATGGTCGGCCGTAAGCTGACCGACCGCCTGCTGCGCGACGGTCGGCTCGGCACGCACGAGATCACCCGCATGACGCTGCAGGACGTGGTGGAGCCGACCAGGCCCGCCAACGCGTCGATCCCGATTACCGTCGTGGCATCCGATTTTGCCGACGCCGGGGCCGCGGCGCCGCTGATCGCCCATCGGCCGGAAGTGATCTTCCATCTTGCCGCCATCGTCTCCGGCGAGGCCGAGGCCGAGTTCGACAAGGGCTACCGCATCAATCTCGACGGCACGCGCTACCTGATCGATGCGATCCGTCACGCCGGCGGCGGCTACAAGCCACGGCTGGTGTTCACGTCCTCGATCGCGGTGTTCGGCGCGCCGTTCCCGGAAAAGATCGGCGACGAATTCTTCCACACGCCGCTGACCAGCTACGGCACGCAGAAGTCGATCTGCGAACTCCTGATCAACGACTACACGCGCAAGGGCCTGCTCGACGGCATCAGCATTCGCCTGCCGACGATCTGCGTGCGGCCGGGCAAGCCGAACAAGGCGGCCTCCGGATTCTTCTCCAACATCATCCGCGAGCCGCTCGCGGGCGAAGAAGTGGTGTTGCCGGTATCCGAAGACGTGATGCACTGGCACGCCTCGCCGAAATCGGCGGTCGGATTCCTGGTTCATGCCGGCACGATGGATCTCAACGCGATGGGGCCGCGGCGCAATCTCAGCATGCCCGGCATGGCCGTGACCGTCGGCGAGCAGATCGCCGCGCTCGAGCGGGTCGCCGGCAAGAACGTCACCGCGCGCATCAAGCGGGTGCCCGATCCGACCATCATCAGCATCGTCTCCGGCTGGCCGCGCAACTTCGCCACCGAGCGCGCGCTCAAGCTCGGCTTTACTACCGCCGAGAAGACCTTCGACGATATCATCCGGATCCACATCGAGGATGAACTCGGCGGCAAGTTCGCAGGCTGACGTGACGTCACGACACCCGCTGCGGATGCGGTCATGAGCAAGGTAGCCTGCATCGGCGAATGCATGGTCGAATTGAAGCAGGCCGAAGGCGGCCTGTTTTCGCGCGGCTATGGCGGCGACACGCTCAACACGGCAGTCTATCTCTCTCGTCTCGGCGCTGATGCCGACTACATCACCGCGCTCGGCGATGATGTCCTCAGCGACGAGATGATCGCGGGCTGGGCGGCCGAAGGGGTCGGTACGGAGCGGGTGGCCCGGTTGCCCGGCAAGCTGCCGGGTCTTTACATGATCCAGACCGACGACAAGGGCGAGCGCCGTTTCTTTCACTGGCGCGACAGTGCGGCCGCCCGCAGTTTGATGGATCTGCCGCAGACGCCGGCGATCCTGGAATCGCTCGGCAGTTACGATGTCGTGTATCTCTCGGCGATCACGCTGTCGCTCTACGGAGAAGCCGGACGGCAGCGCCTGTTCGCGGCATTGAGACGCGCGCGGGAGGC
This sequence comes from bacterium, assembly GCA_029946075.1. Lineage (GTDB taxonomy): Bacteria > Pseudomonadota > Alphaproteobacteria > Rhizobiales > Xanthobacteraceae > Bradyrhizobium. The sequence continues at coordinate 6,869 of JAQSDT010000688.1, forward strand.
GGGGGCCCGTTTCACGTTCGATACCAATTTTCGCGCGCGCGGCTGGCCTGATCTCGCCGTCGCGCGATCCGTCTTTCTACAGGCGTTCGAGGTGGCCGACATCGTACTGGCCTCGACGGAAGATTTGCTGCCGCTCTATCCCGCCGAAAGCAATGACGCGCTGCTGGCGCGCATTCCCGGGGCAGAGGTCGTGCTGAAGCTTTCCGAGCCTGCGAGTATCGTCCGCCTTGACGGCGTTCCGTATCCGTTGAAAGCCGAACCGGTCCAGGCGCCCGTCGTCGACACCACCGCAGCCGGCGACAGTTTTGCCGCCGCCTATGTCGCTGCCCGGCTGGCCGGCGCCGGTCCCGTCGAGGCCGCTCGCGCCGGGCATCGTCTGGCCGGCGTTGTGGTATGCCATCCCGGTGCGATCATCCCGCGCGCGGCCATGCCGCCCGCATCAACGACCTCTCGTTAAGGCATCGCCATGACCGCAGCTTCCCGGCAGGAAAAACTCGCCGCCATCTTCAAATCCGCCACCGTCATCCCGGTGCTGACCATCGAGAAGGTCGAAGACGCCGTGCCGTTGGCGCGCGCGCTGGTGGCGGGCGGGGTGCGGGTACTGGAAGTGACCTTGCGGACCGCTGTTGCTGCCGAGGCTGCCAAGGCGATGATTGCGGAAGTGCCGGATGCCGTGGTCGGCATCGGCACCATCCTGAACGGCGACGATCTGGCACGGGCGAAAGACCTGGGCGCCAAATTCGGCATCAGCCCCGGCGCGACGCCGGAGCTTCTGAAGGCGGCCGCCGCAGGCGACCTGCCGTTCGCCCCGGGGATCGCCACCGCCTCGGAATTGATGCAGGCGCTCGCCCACGGCTTCGATCTGGTCAAGTTTTTCCCGGCCGAGCAGGCTGGCGGTATCAAGGCACTGCGAGCGCTGGCGGGGCCTTTCCCGCACATCCGGGTCTGCCCGACCGGCGGTATCGGCGAGGCCAATGCCGCCGCCTGGCTGGGCGATCCGAACGTCGTGGCCGTCGGCGGTTCCTGGATTTGCCCGGCGGCCGACATCAAGTCCGGCAATTGGGCTGGCATAACGGCCATGTGCCAGCGCACCATGAAATTGCTCAAACCGGCGTGAAGTCTGTTTTCCGATAGGCTACAAAGCCCTCCGAAACCGGAACAGGGAGAAAAGATCATGACTGCCAGCATCGTGGGATGGGCGCATACGCCGTTCGGCAAGTTCGACGCGGAAACCGTCGAGAGCCTCGTCGTCAAGGTGGCGGTCGACGCGCTGGCGGATGCGGGCATTGCCGCCGGCGACGTCGACGAGATCGTGCTTGGCCATTTCAACGCCGGCTTCTCGCCGCAGGATTTCACGGCCTCGCTGGTGTTGCAGGCCGATCCGGCGCTGCGCTTCAAGCCGACCACGCGGGTGGAAAACGCCTGCGCCACCGGATCCGCCGCCGTGCATCAGGGCATCCGGGCGATCGCGGCCGGCGCCGCGAAAATCGTGCTCGTCGTCGGCGTCGAGCAGATGACGCGCACGCCCGCGGCCGAGATCGGCCGCAACCTGCTGAAGGCGTCTTACTTGCCCGAGGACGGCGACACCGTCGGCGGTTTCGCCGGCGTGTTCGGCAAGATCGCGCAGAACTATTTCCAGAAATATGGCGACCAGTCGGACGCGCTTGCGATGATCGCCGCCAAGAACCACAAGAACGGCGTCGCCAATCCCTATGCCCAGATGCGCAAGGATTTCGGCTTCGAGTTCTGCCGAAACGAGAGCGAGAAGAATCCCTTTGTCGCTGGCCCGCTGAAGCGCACCGACTGTTCGCTGGTGTCCGATGGCGCCGCTGCGCTGGTGCTGACGGATACGGAAACCGCCAAGAAGATGGGCAAGGCGGTGAACTTCCGCGCCACCGCGCATGCGCAGGATTTCCTGCCGATGTCCAAGCGGGATATCCTGCAGTTCGAAGGGTGCACGGTCGCCTGGCAGCGCGCGCTGGCGCAGGCCGGCGTGCAACTGTCCGATCTGTCGTTCGTCGAAACCCATGACTGCTTCACCGTCGCCGAACTGATCGAATACGAAGCGATGGGCCTGACGCCGCGCGGGCAGGGCGCACGCGCCATCAAGGAAGGCTGGACCCAGAAGGACGGCAAGCTGCCGGTCAATCCGTCCGGCGGCCTGAAGGCCAAGGGTCACCCGATCGGCGCTACCGGTGTTTCCATGCACGTGATGAGCGCGATGCAACTCACCGGTCAGGCGCCCGAGGGCATGCAACTCAAGAACGCGCAGATCGCCGGTATCTTCAACATGGGCGGCGCTGCCGTGGCGAATTACGTCTCGGTGCTGGAAGCTGTGAAGTAAGTTCGTCGTCCCGGCCTTGAGCTCAGATGCGCAATTGCGCATCGGGGGACCCATACGCCGTGTCCTGTCGGCGAGAGGACCGGCGTCAGATGCCGCCTTGAACAATTGGCGCCGCGGAGTATGGGTCCCGGCGCCCGTGCGCAATCGCGCACTAGGCCGGGACGACGCTGAATTTGGAGTTCACGCATACGCCCATACGCCGAACGCCCTTGCTCTTCGTTTCACCCTGCCGTTACTAGACCGTAACGAAGCTTACGGGAGTGAATTGAGCCATGGGACCGCTTGAGGGCATCAAGGTCATCGACATGACGACCGTGCTGATGGGGCCCTATGCGACCCAGACGCTCGGCGACTACGGCGCTGACATCATCAAGGTCGAATCCTTCGACGGCGACGTGACGCGGCAGATCGGCCCGACGCGCCATCCCAGCATGGGGCCGGTGTTCCTCAATACCAACCGCAACAAGCGCTCGATCTGTCTCGACCTGAAGAAGCCGGCCGGGCGTGATGCGGTGCTGCGGCTGATCAAGTCGGCCGACGTGCTGGTCTACAACGTACGTCCGCAGGCGATGGCGCGGCTCAATCTCGGCTACGACGTGGTGGCTGCGATCAACCCGAGCCTGATCTATGCCGGCGTGTTCGGCTTCGGGCAGGATGGGCCTTACGCGGCAAAGCCTGCCTATGACGATCTGATCCAGGGCGCGACGGCCCTGCCGGCGCTGATGGCGCAGACCGCCGACGGGGTGCCACGCTACGTGCCCAACGCGCTGGTCGATCGCATCGTCGGGCTTACGGCCGTCGGTGCGATCTGTGCCAGCCTCGTCGATCGCCAGCGTACCGGCCGCGGCCAGCGCGTCGATATTCCGATGTTCGAAACCATGGCCGGTTTCGTCATGGGCGATCACATGGGCGGGCTCACCTACGATCCGCCGCTGGACAAGGGCGGCTATGCCCGGCACCTCTCGCCGGACCGACGACCCTACAAGACCTCCGACGGCTATATCTGCGTCATCGTCTACAACGACAAGCAGTGGCAGAATTTCTTCGATGCTACCGGCCGCGACGATTTGCGCGCCGATCCCAAATTCGCGACGTTTGCCGGCCGCGCGTCGAACATCGACGTAGTCTATGCCGAGCTCGCGCGCATCCTCGAAACGAAAACGACGGCCGAATGGTCCGCCATTCTCGAGAAGGCCGATGTGCCTGTTATGCCGATGCACGATCTCGAGACCTTGCTGAGCGATCCACACATCGTCGCGACCAATTTCTTCCCGGTCACGGATCACCCAACCGAGGGCCGGATACGCAATATGCGGGCGTCAGCGCGGTTCTCCGAAACGCCCGTTGAAACGAAACGGCTGGCGCCGCGCCTGAGCGAGCATAGCGCGGAAATTCTGGGTGAGGCGGGTTTTTCCGCGGACGAGATTGCGGCTCTGGTGCGCGATGGCGTGACCAAGGCGCTGCCTAACACCTGAAGGACGAACCCATGGATTTCGCGCTGTCGGCTAACCAGGAATCGATCCGCGATGCGGTCGGAAAAATCTGCTCGCGCTTCGATGACGCCTACTGGCTGAGGAAAGACAAGGAAGGCGGTTATCCCGCCGACTTCCACCGCGCGCTGGCCGATGCCGGCTGGCTCGGCATCTGCATCCCCGAGGAGTATGGCGGCTCTGGTTTGGGCATCACCGACGCCGCGATCATGATGCGCACCATCGCGGAGTCCGGCGCCGGCATGTCGGGCGCCTCGGCCGTGCACATGAACGTGTTCGGGCTCAATCCCGTCGTGGTGTTCGGTACGAAGGAGCAGTGTACGCGCATGCTGCCGCCGATCATCGATGGCCGCGACAAATCCTGCTTTGCGGTGACCGAACCCAATACCGGGCTTAACACCACGCAGCTCAAGACCCGCGCGGTGCGCCAGGGCGACAAATACGTTGTCAACGGCCAGAAGGTCTGGATCTCGACCGCGCAGGTCGCCAACAAGATCCTGCTGCTGGCGCGCACCACGCCGCTCGAAGAGGTGAAGAACCCGACGCATGGCCTCAGCCTGTTCTACACCGACTTCGACAAGAAGCGCGTCACCGTGCACGAGATCGAGAAGATGGGCCGCAAGCCCGTCGACTCCAACGAATTGTTCTTCGAGAATTTCGAGATTCCGGTGGAGGATCGTCTCGGCGAGGAAGGCCGCGGCTTCGAATACATCCTGCACGGCATGAACCCGGAGCGCATCCTGATCGCAGCCGAAGCGGTCGGCCTCGGCCACATTGCGTTGTCGCGGGCCGCGGCCTACGCCAAAAACCGCATCGTGTTCAACCGCCCGATCGGCATGAACCAGGGCATCCAGCATCCGCTGGCGAAAAACTGGATGGAACTGGAAGCCGCATGGATGATGGTGCTGCGCGCGGGGTGGCAATACGACCAGGGCATGCCCTGCGGCCCGGCTGCGAACGCCGCGAAATATCTCGCCGCCGAGGCCGGCTTCCATGCCTGCGAGCAGGCCGTCATGACCCATGGCGGCTTTGGCTACGCCAAGGAATATCACGTCGAACGCTATTTGCGGGAATCGCTGATCCCGCGTATCGCGCCGATCAGCCCGCAACTCATTCTCAGCTTCATTGCCGAGAGGGTGCTGGGCCTGCCGAAGTCGTATTGATGTCAAATCGTCGTTCCGGGGCGATGCGGAGCATCGAACCCCAATGTGCAATTGCACATTGTGGAACCTCGAGATTCCAATTTCGCGCTTTGCGCGCCCCGGAATGACGAAGAGAGAGGACCATGAGCTTCATCACCGGCGTCGGGCTGACGTCCTACGGCAAGCACGAGGGCTCGTCCTCGCTCGATCTGATGAGCAAGGCGGCCGCGCTTGCGATCGCGGATGCGGGCCTGAAGCGATCAGAGATCGACGGCATTTTGTGCGGCTATTCGACGGTGTCGTCGCACATCATGCTGGCGACGGTGTTTGCCGAACATTTCGGCATCCAGCCGTCCTACGCGCATGCGGTTCAGGTCGGCGGCGCGACGGGTCTGGCGATGACCATGCTCGCGCATCATCTGGTCGATGCCGGTGTGGCAAAACACGTTCTCGTGGTCGGCGGCGAGAACCGTCTCACCGGGCAGAGCCGCGATGCCTCGATCCAGGCGCTCGCGCAGGTCGGTCATCCCGACTACGAGGTGACGCTGGGCCCGACGATCCCCGCCTATTACGGCCTTGTCGCCTCGCGCTACATGCATGAATACGGCGTCACCCAGGAAGATCTCGCCGAATTCGCGGTGTTGATGCGCGCTCACGCGCTGACGCATCCCGGCGCCCAGTTCAAGGATGCCATTACCGTTGCTGACGTGATGGCCTCCAAGCCCGTGGCGATGCCGCTGAAGCTGCTGGATTGCTGCCCGGTGTCGGATGGCGGCGCGGCATTCGTCATCAGCCGCGAGCCGACCGGCGCGGCAGGCATTCGCGTCCGCGGCTGCGCGCAGGCGCACACCCACCAGCACATCACGGCGGCGCCCGCCTTGAGCGAGCTCGGCGCCGAGATCGCGATTGCCAAAGCGAAAGCCGCATCGGGTGTCGCGATATCGGATGTCCGCTATGCCGCCGTCTACGACAGTTTCACCATTACGCTGGCGATGCTGCTGGAAGACCTCGGCCTTGCCGGGCGCGGCGAGGCCGCGGCGCGGGTACGAGCGGGGCATTTCAGCCGCGACGGCGCGATGCCGCTCAACACCCATGGCGGGCTGCTCAGCTACGGCCATTGCGGCGTCGGCGGCGCGATGGCGCATCTGGTCGAAACGCATCTGCAGATGACGGGCCGTGCCGGACCGCGTCAGGTGCGCGATGCCTCGATTGCGTTATTGCACGGCGACGGCGGCGTATTGTCGTCGCATGTCAGCATGTTCCTGGAGCGCGTGCGATGAGCGATCGTCTGGCAGACTGGACCAAGGGCGCGGAAGCGATCGTCTACCAATCCTGCGGCGCTTGCGGCAAGACGCAGTATTTCCACCGCAGCTTCTGTGCGGCTTGCGGTGAGTCGAATTTGGTCGAGAAGCCCTCCAGCGGGAAGGGGACGGTCTATTCGACCTCGCTGGTATGCCGCGCCGCAACGCCGGAAACCCGTGCGCACGTTCCCTACAACATCGTGCTGGTCGATACGGCCGAAGGCTTTCGCATGATGGCGCATGGCGACAACGATCTCGTCATCGGCGACAAGGTCAGTGCCGGATACCGGGCATTTGCGGGCAGACTGGTCCCTTATTTCGGGAAGGCAAAGTGAGGCGGAGGCAATCCAGATCTACACGGAACGCGCGAATCTGAATTGCCTGAACGGCTCGACATTCAACGCCAGTAGAACACGACGCTGGCGATCATGAGCATCGCCGTCACCGCTGCCATTTGCGCGAACGCTTCCGAGGCAGCCCTTTTGGTGGCTTCCTTCATCTGTCGCTCCCTAGCGCATGATCGAAGAGATCATGCGACTCAGATAAGACGCGCGCGAAGTGCGCTCTTGGGCGCTAGTCATCGTCGGCCCGGGAAGGCCTGATGGCTCAGTTGGTTTTTACTCGGAACACCCCGCGACGAGTATTCGCTTGGATGAGTCCCCACTCAGCGAATATCGACTGTTTCAGAATCGACCAGCATTGAGGCGGCAATTTGGCTCGCCGGTAGCCGGTTTGTGCACGCGGGATGAAGTTTTTGGGCCGCTATAGCTTGCGTGCGCGCTTGAGGCTGTCGAGTTGCGCAGATATCGCCGCGGGTTCCGTTACCGGATAGGAACAGAACGTCGAGGTGCAGGCGAACGCCGCCGGACCGTCGGGAAAATCCGGATAGTCGACGTCGGCATTGGCGAGATTGCCTTCGCGCTTGTCCCACCATTCCGCGCGTTTGTTGACGAGCGGGTAGGCCAGCGCGGCGCGATAGAGCGCCGCGGAGCGCGGATCGTCCTTGGCGCCGACGATGGTGACGTGGACGGGTTCGTTGCGCAGTTCGTCCTCGGCCAGCAACACATCCGGCAGGAAGCCGAAGGCATCCAGCACCGGCGGCGATGTCAGATAGCCCATGCCGGCCTGGGCAATTTCACGATAGCGGGCGATGCCCGTATAGGACGACAGCAGGCTGAACAGCCGCACCGCCGTGACATTGTCCTCGCGCTGCTTGATCGGTTTTGTGATTTGCCTGGCGTCGGGCGAGGCGGAAGCGATGAACCCGCCCGTTGCGGGATCGATGAAGGTCCGCGCGATGAAATCGGCAGTTGCTTGCGCGTGAACCAGCCATTCCCGCTCGCCGGTCGAGCGATGCAGCGCCAGCAATGCTTTCGCCATCTCGACATTGTCGGCGAGATAAGGCCCGCCCTTGTCCTGCTCGGCGTGCCGAAAACCGCCGCCGGGCAACGCGCGATTAGCCAGAGCCCAGCGCAAGCCGCTTGCCGCCAGATCGCGCGCTTCGGCGACGCCCGTCGCATCGTAGTAAGCCAGCAAGCCCGAGACGGCCTGCGCCGTCTCGCGCGCATACAGACGCCGGTCGACGCCGGGCTCGCCCTCGCTCATCCCGAGCGAGGCGTAGAAGCCGCCGCCGGGCGCAGCGAGGGTGTTTTTGAGGAAGCCATAGATGCGGTCCGCGGCCTGCCGGTAGGCGGGATCGCCATACATTACCCAGGCCCGCGCATAGGCAGAAAGCCCGGCCTCCTGCGCGAACATCGGATACTCGCGCGCGGGTTCGGACCAGTCCGGCTTCAGGTTCACCTGGTTCATGGCGCCGGTCGCCTTGTCGACCATGTTTGCCGCCATCAATGTCAGGACGCGCTTGATCCGTGCCTCGTTCTTCGCATCGCCTTGCCGCGCGCGCTGCAGCGCCCAGATTAGCATCAGCCCGTCGACGAATTTGGACCTGCTCCAGCCGGCATTCCCTTCGTCCCAGGCCTGATCGATGAAGGCCAGAATTTCGTCGCGCTGCGCGTTCGACAGTCCGGTCGCCAGCGTTCGCTCGCGTTCGGCGCCGCCGGGGTCCGGGTAGTTCACCGGCGAGGGATCCTCGATCGTCGCGGTCAGGATCGGCATGAAGAATTGCGGCGAATAGAAACCGCGGAGTTTGACGATCTCGGTGCCATCAGGCGCGAAGATGATGGTGGCGGGCCAGCCCCAGCGCTCGTAGCGTTGCGAGATATCCGGGCGGCTGTCCTGGTCGAGATAAACGGGGATGAACTTGTCCTTGAGCAGGCCGCGTACCTCCGCGTTGGCCCAGGTTTCGCGGTTCATCACATGGCACCAGCGGCACCACCAGGATTGCAGGGAGACGATGACGAACTTCTTCTCGCTTGCGGCCCTCGCGAAGGTCGCGTCGTTCCACTCGCTCCAGAAACCGTCGCCGTTCTCGATCGGCGCCGCACGTGCCGCGCCCGAAAGCGTCAGCGCAAGGACCAGCATCAGGATACGAATCATGGCAGCTCCGGTGGCGTTCGCGGCGCGGAATATTGTCAGATTGCGCTATGGGCTGAAACACACGCTGGCGTGAGTTATTCCGCCGATAGCCGGTTCCAGACAAAGGTTGATCCGCCCTTGGCTGCAGGGCATGATCCTGCGGTCAAAAATCAGAAAAAGCCTCGAAATGAACCCAAGGTGACGAATGGCCCGCATCGACTACAGTGATCCCGCCAGGCACAACGACCGTACCCGCGAAATCCTCGGCAAGAACCGTAATGCCAACATTTTCCGGATGATGGCGCATTCGCCGAGCTATTTCGAGCAATACTGCCGGCTGGGCGGCGCCATCAGGCACAAGGGTGAACTGGATCCGATCGTGCGCGAGCTTGCGATCACCCGTACCGGTATCCTGTGTCAGGCGCCGTACGAAATCGTCGCCCACAAGCGGATCGGCAAGAATGTCGGCGTCACCGACGAGCAGAACGAGGCCTTGGAAAACTGGCAGTCGGCGACCTGTTTTGACGAGGTGCAGCGCGCCGCGCTCGCGTTCACCGATGAGATCGTCGGGCGTCACAAGCCGACGGACGCGACCTTCAACGCGATTGCCGCCAAGCTGACGCCGGGCGCGCTGGTCGAGCTGCAGCTCTCGGTCGGCTTCTACATCATGACGTCGAAATTCCTGGAGACGTTCGCCATCGACCTGCAACCGGTGACCGAAGTGGTGAGCTGACGAAAGGTGGCAACAGGGGACATCGAAGCTTCGGTGCGCGCGGCGATCGCCCGGTTGCGTCAGGCGATGGCCAGGGTTGCCAATGGGGACGTCTCCGCGATCAAGGCGCTTTATTCGCCGAGCGCGGATGCTACCAGCTTCTACGGCTGGGGCGGATACGAGAAGGGCTGGGAGGCGGTTTCGCAGCGCTGGGACTGGGCCGGTGCCCAGTTCAAGGGCGGCAACGTGCGTTACGAGAATATCTCGACGGTGATGACGCCTGACATGTTTTATGTGACCGACATCGAGACTTTCGAGAACCAGCTTGTCGCGAATGTCGATGGTCCGACGGGGTGGTCCAACCGGGTAACGCATATCTTTCGCCGTGAAGCGGGCGAATGGCGCCTCGTTCATCGCCACGGCAACAGGCTGGAAGCGCAATACCAGCCATCCGACAGGCTGGGGACGACGGCAAGCTAAAGCGTTTTCGAGCGAAGTGGATACCGGTTCGCGTGAAGAAAACGCGTCAAAATAGAAGTCTCTAGTTTCCGTATCGCCGCAGCGCTTCCAGCGTCAGTCCCTTGCCGACCGCGCCGAAGATATCGCCTTCGACGATGCGGGCGGCCGGCACGGCCTTGGTGATCGCCTTGTGAACATGGGCGAGCTTGACCGAGCCGCCGGTCAGAAACACCGAGTCGATCTCTCCGGCTTTCAAGCCGGCCTGAGCGAGGCAGTTCTTGATGCGCGCGGCGATACGATCGGCCAGCTGCCTGGTATGGCCGACGAGATCGGGACGGGTGATATCGGCGCTGAGACCGGGCGCGACCCATTCCAGCGGGATACCGGCACCGCGCTTGGTGGACAGCTCGATCTTGGCGTCCTCGACTTCCATCAGCAGCGTATGTCCGCGCTGTTCCTGCACCACGCGGAGCAGCCGTTCCAGAAGTTCCGGCTGGCTGGCTTCCTGCCGGACCTGGCGGATATCGGCGAGCACGCGCGGCTCGTACATCCGGTTGATGCTCGACCAGGTCGCGAGGTCCTGGAAATAGCTCGAGGGCACATCGAGCCCGGCGCGCTTCATGGCGCTGCCGAAACCGAACAGCGGCATGACCACGCCGAGGCTGAGCAGGCGGTCGAAATCGGTACCGCCGATGCGCACGCCGTCATTGGCGAGGATGTCGGCCTTGCGGTCGGCCTTGCCGTGACGGTCGGGTCCGAGACGTACGATGGAGAAGTCGGAGGTGCCGCCGCCGATATCGGCGATCAGCGCGATTTCTTCTGATGTGATTTGTCGTTCATAGTCCAGCGCCGCGGCGATCGGCTCGAACTGGAACGTGACCTCGTCGAAGCCGACATCCCTGGCGATGGACCGCAGCGTCTGCTCGGCCTTGCGATCGGCATCCGGCGCGTTGTCGACGAAGTGCACGGGCCGGCCGTGGACGACATTGCGGAGCTCGTGGCCGCTGGCCTGTTCCGCACGGCGTTTAACCGCGCCGAGGTAGTAGGCGATCACTTCGCGAAAGCTGACCCGCTCGCGGCCGAGCCTTGTGGTCTCGTCGATCAGCGAAGTGCCCAGCACCGATTTGAGGCTGCGCATCAGGCGGCCGGGCTGGCCTTCGACGTAGGCTTCCACGGCCCTGCGGCCGATCAGGACGGCGCCGTCGGTCTCGTAGAAGATCGCACTCGGAATCGTCGTCTGGTTCGCCTCCAGCGGCACCAGAACCGGCGCATGGCCCTCGATCGTGCCAAGCGTCGTGTTTGACGTTCCGAAATCTAGGCCACAAATGGACATGGGGACTCCCGAGGGGAGCGTCCGTTTACACATTTGATGGCCATCGATCCACCTTTATCTCGTCACAGGTTCGGGCGGTCTGGCGGGGCCATCCACAGATCAATTTGTTTCCGGCAATGCCTTGATGACCCATTCCGCGATGGTCCATAAGCGGCTTCCGGCCGCTGGCGATTCAGCTGCCGCTGGCTGGTTCGAGGAAGAGTTCGCGTGGCAAATATCAATCGACAGATCGCAGAAGAGCTTGGCGTTCGCGAGCAGCAGATCGTGGCGACGGTGGAGCTGCTCGATGGCGGCGCCACCGTGCCGTTCGTGGCACGGTACCGCAAGGAAATCACCGGCGGCCTCGACGACGCGCAACTGCGGACGCTGGAAGAGCGCCTGACTTACCTGCGCGAACTCGAAGAGC
>JAQSDT010000689.1 GCA_029946075.1 bacterium
CATCTGAACATCGACCTGCGGATGCGGCTGTGGACGGCGGCGGAAACCGAGGGCGTGCGCGTCTTCGCCTCCAACCTGCGCGACCTGCTGCTGGCCGCGCCCGCGGGGGCGCGCGTCACCATGGGGCTCGATCCCGGCTATCGCTCCGGCGTCAAGGTCGCCATCGTCGATGCGACGGGCAAGGTGGTCGCGACGACAGCGGTCTATCCGCACGAGCCGCAGCGGCAATGGGATGCGTCGCTGGCAACGCTTGGCAAGCTCGCCGTCGCGCACCGCGTCGATCTCATCGCGATCGGCAACGGCACGGCGTCGCGCGAAACCGACAAGCTGGCGACAGAACTGGTCAAGCTGCTGCCGGATCTGAAAATGTCCAAGATCGTGGTCTCGGAAGCCGGCGCATCCGTCTACTCCGCGTCGGCCTTCGCCTCCGAGGAGTTGCCGGAGCTCGACGTGACCTTGCGCGGTGCGGTGTCGATTGCGCGGCGCTTGCAGGATCCGCTCGGCGAACTCGTCAAGATCGATCCGAAGGCGATCGGTGTCGGACAGTATCAGCACGATCTCGGCGAGACCAAGCTTGCGCGTTCGCTCGATGCCGTGGTCGAGGATTGCGTCAATGCCGTCGGCGTCGATGCCAACACGGCGTCCGCGCCGCTGCTGGCACGGGTGTCCGGCATCGGGGCGGGGCTGGCACAAAGTATCGTCCAGCACCGCGACGCCAACGGCCCGTTCAAGTCGCGCAAGGCACTGAAGGAAGTGCCGCGGCTGGGGCCAAAGGCGTTCGAGCAGTGTGCGGGATTTCTGCGCATCACCGGCGGCGAAGATCCGCTCGATGCGTCCGGCGTGCATCCCGAAGCCTATCCGGTGGTGCGGCGGATCCTTGCAGCGACCAAGAGCGACATCAAGGCGCTGATCGGCAATGCCGAGATCGTGCGCCAGTTGAAGCCGCAGTCCTTCGTCGACGAAACCTTCGGCCTGCCGACGGTGACGGACATTCTGCGCGAACTGGAAAAGCCCGGCCGCGATCCGCGTCCTGCCTTCAAGGCGGCCGTGTTCATGGAGGGCGTCGAGGAACTCAAGGACCTCAAGCCCGGCATGATTCTCGAAGGCACGGTGACGAACGTGGCCGCCTTCGGCGCCTTCGTCGATATCGGCGTGCATCAGGACGGGCTGGTGCACATCTCGGCGATGTCCAGGACCTTCATCAAGGACCCACGCGAGGTGGTGAAGCCCGGCGACATCGTCAAGGTCAAGGTGCTGGAGGTCGAGGTCGCCCGCAAGCGCATCGCGCTGACGCTGCGGCTCGACGATGAGGTGGGCGCCAAGGGCGCCAAGCCGGCGGAAGGCAAGCCGCGCGAATTTTCGAAGGCGCAATTGACGTCCACCGCCCCGCGCAAGCCGCAGGAGCAGGGCGGCGCGCTCGCCGAAGCCATGCGCCGCGCCGCGGAGAAGAACGGACGCCGGCCCTAGCTCGACGTCAGCAAATTCACCTTCGCGTTGGCGAGGATCAGCCGGTCGGCCAGCAATTGCGCGAGGTTGCGCATGATCCGTTCGCCGGCGCGCGGATGCTGCTTGCGAAAACGCTCGAAATCGCGAAGCGGGATTTCGTAGGCCGTCGCGGCCATGTCGGCGATGACGTCGGCCGAACGTCGCGGCTCGAGCAGCGCCATTTCGCCGAATGGCATCCCCGCGGTCAGCGTCGCCAACCGGATGCCGTCGGGTAGGGTGACGTGCACGACGCCGCTGCGGAGAAAGAACAGCGAATCTGCGGGATCGCCGGTCGCGAGGATCTTCTCGCTGGCTTCATAGGTCCGGATCGTGGCCAGCGACGCCATGTCGGTCAGCTCTTCGTCGGTCAATCCCGCCAGCAGCGACTGCTCGGAAAGCGCGGTCGCCTCGAAGAAGTCGATCGCGCCGCCGTGGCGGTACACCACCTGGTCTTCCGCCCATTCGATCGCGTCATCGAGCAGATAGTAATTGCGGATATTGGTGAGTCCCTCCGTCCATTCCGAAATCATCTTCCAGTCGGCGGACGCGCGCTTGATGCCGGACAGGATCACGGTGACGTTGTAGGCCGCCAGTTCGTGGAACTCCTCGGCGAGCAGGCGGGCGCCGGCGCGCGTCATCGCGGTGACGCGGCGCAGGTCGAAAATGACGAGCTGCGGCCGCGGCTTGGTGGCAAGCTGGCGCGAGACGTAATCGACATTGGAGAACGACAGCGTTCCCACCAGTTCGATGATGCGGACGGCCTGATGGTGCTCGGCGAGGATGTTCTGTTCCTGCGCGCGCCGGACGCGCCGCGACGGGCTGTTGCCGATGTCGTAGTCGGCGATGATGCTGTTGCGGGCGTCGTCGCTGCGGTTGAGCATATGCAGATCGTAATGCGACGACAGTGCCTCGCAGACCTTGATGCCGCGCACGCTGTTACCGTGCTTGTCGAGTTTCGGCGAATAGCTGCCGAGCCCGAGCCGTGCGGGCAGTGCCGCGAGGATACCGCCGCCGACGCCGCTCTTGGCGGGAATGCCGATCCGGTAGATCCACTCGCCGGCATAATCGTACATGCCGGACGACGTCATCACCGACAGCGTGCGCGCGATGGCATAGGGCGTCATCACCTGTTCGCCGGTGACGGGATTGACGCCGCGGTTGGCGAGCGTCGCCGCCATGATCGCGATATCGCGTGCGGTCACCAGGATGGCGCATTGCCGGAAATAAACGTCCAGCACGGCGTCGACACGATCGGTGAGCACGGCGTTGGTGCGCAACAGGTAGCCGATCGCGCGGTTGCGGTCACCGGTGGCGCTTTCGGAGACATAGACGGCGTCATCGACGTCGAGTTCGCGTCCGGCAAACTTGCCCAGCGACTGCCTGATATATTCAAACGCCCCGTCGCCCCTGGCTTGCTGGATCAGCCCGGAGCAGGCAATGGCGCCGGCGTTGACCATCGGGTTGAACGGATGGTTCTCGGCGTTGAGCCGGATCGAGTTGAAGGGATCGCCCGAGGGTTCGACGCCGATCACGCTCTCGACGCGGGCGGCGCCCAGCGTATCCAGCGCCAGCGCGAACACGAACGGCTTTGACATCGACTGGATGGTGAAGGGCACCTGGGTGTCGCCGACCTCGTAGACATGGCCGTCGAGGGTGGCGAGGCTGATGCCGAAATGGGCAGGATCGGCCTTGCCGAGTTCAGGGATGTAGTCCGCGACCGCGCCACTGTCCTCGGGCGCGAAATCGGCGTGGCAGGCGCTCAGGAACCGCAGCAAGGGCGGTTTCGAGCTGGTCCAGGCCGCGGGGGCCCGGCCGAACGAGGAAGGCGATTGACGGTTCATCGCCTGCTGTTGTGCAACGCAATCAGGGAGCGCGCAACTGGTTCGGCGTCAGCGCCTGACGCTTGATCAGGGACAAGGCGACCAGCACGGTCGGCGCGAGGATGGCGAGGCCGAGCGAGGTGATCTGCAACTGCGACAGCGGGTTGATGCCGCCGCCCGGGGTTGCGATCACGAAGCCACCGACGACGAGCAGAATCCGCAGCGGCCATTCCAGCGCGCCGGCGCCCCGGAGGTCGCCGACAAAGGCCTGGTAGCCCTGGATGCCGCCGCAGATGAACAGCGTCCCGAACCCGGCCAGCGCCATCAGCCCCAGCCCTTCGAGGTACGGGCTCGGGCCCTGCAGCACCAGTGCGGGATTGAGCACGAAGAAGAACGGGATGAAGTAGATGATGCTGCCGACCCACATCGATTCCCAGCCCGTCTTCATCGCCGGTGAGCCGGCGATGCCGGCCGCGGCAAAGGACGCGATGGCGACCGGCGGCGTGATCGAGGACAGCATGCCCCAATAGAAGATGAACATGTGCACGGCCATCTTGTTGAGGCCGAGCTTTTCCAGCGCGGGCGCCACCAGAATGGCGAGGAAGATGTAGCAGGCCGTCGTGGTCAGCCCGAGCCCGAGGATGAGGCTGGTGAAGGCGCACATGCCGAGCAGCAGGAAGGCGTTGTCGCCGGCGATCCGCAGCAAATCGTTGGCGAGACTGGAGACCACGCCGCTCATCGAGAACGCGCCGATCAGAAGGCCGCAGCCGGCGAGAATGCCGACCAGCTCGACGAAGGTGCGGCCGTTGACCTCGAGAAACTTGCTGATGGTGGCGACCGTCCAGCGGGTGTCCTTCGAGAACAGCTGGTTGAGCACCAGCAGCAGCGCGGTGGCGTAGAACGGCGCGTGGCTCTCGCGCTTGAAGTGCAGCAGCATCTCCCCCAGCAGCGCGATGACGAAGATGTAGTACCAGCCGTCCTTGATCGTATCCCAGATCTTCGGCAGTTCGGAGCGCGGGATGCCCTTCAGATTGTGCCGGGCGGCGTAGGAGTCGACCTGCATGAAGAGGCCGATGTAATAGAGTACCGCGGGAATGACGGCTGCGAGCGCAACTTCTGCGTAGCTGACATTGAGGAACTGGGCGATCACGAATGCCGTCGCGCCCATTACCGGCGGCGCCAGCACGGCGCCGGTCGAAGCGCAGGCCTCGATCGCGCCGGCATAGGAGGCGCGGAAGCCGCTCTTCTTCATGACCGGGATCGTCATGGTGCCGGCGGTGAGCACGTTGGAAATGATCGAGCCCGACATCATGCCGAGCAGGCCGGAGGCGAAGATGCATACCTTCGCTGCGCCGCCGCGGAAGGTGCCGCACAGCGCAAAGGCGATGTTGATGAAGAACTTTCCGGCGCCCGTCATCATCAGCGCGGTGCCGAATACCAGGAAGCCGATCACCGTATCGGCGAAGGCCTGGATCGGAATGCCGAGCAGGCTTTCGCCCGACAGCACGTGATAGGAGGTCGCCTGTTCCAGCGTCGACTGGGTGCCGCGAAACGGTCCCAGCCACTTTGCGTCGGCGAACAGCGGATAGACCGTGAACGGGAACACGCTCAGCAGCAGGCTCCAGCCGCCGGTGCGCCGCAGCGCCTCCATCAGCACCGCCCACATGATGATTCCGGCGATGATGACGTTGATGGGTGCGCCGCCGAATTCCCAGCCGGCTTCGGCGGCCTTGCGAACATTGCGCATCAGCATGATGGCGCAGCCGAACGTCGCGATGAACAATACGATGTCGTACCAGGGGATGCGGTCGAGCGGCGAGGTCTCGGTTCCCGGAAAGATCAGGAACGTGAACGGCAGCATCAGTGCGATCAGCAGGTAGAAATATTCGGTGTTGAGCTGGGTGTAGCCGACGAAGAAGCGCAGCGAGAATTGCTGGTTGATGCACAGCAGGATAGTCGCGGCGGTAGCGACGACCAGCGCCCAGCGCCACGTTCCGCTCAGGACGCGGACGCGCGTGACCTCGGCTTCCTGCATGTTGCCGGCGCCGGCATGCGGATCGTCGAACACGATCCGTTTGGCCGGCGCAGTGGCGCTATCGCTCGCAGAAGGTGACATCATTTCCCCCGAGATGGTGTTCGCCTTCGTTCGAAGCCGAAGAGATCGTCTCAATCAAATCCGTTCGGCATGTTGGCCTTGGCGAGCGCCGCGGCGCGCGCCTTCATCCAGCCGTCGAGAAACGCTTTTTCGTCCGACGGCGGATTGGCCTTGCCGTAGTCTGCCCACGCGGCGGCCAGCACTTCCTGGCGCTTGAGCAGCACCTTGTTGTGCGCGTCCTGGTCGTCGGTCCACTGACCGGCTTCCTTCAGCGCCTTTGCCGCGCCCGGATGCACCGGCACGACCCAGTTCTTGGTCTGCTTGTCGGCCGCAAGGCCGCTCGCGCCGGGCGCGGAGTCCTTGTAGGCGTCGTAACCCGTGATCATCGCCTTGGTGATGGCATAGACCTCGTCGGCCGGAAGCGCGCCGTAGGCCACGAAGATCGGGTAGGGGTAGTTGCCGAGTTGGATCGGCTTGTCCTTGGAGATGCCGGCGCCGCAGGTCGCAACATGCGGGAAGAAGAACGAGCCGACCTTCTTGACGCGTTCCCAGCCGGCCTTGTCGGCGTGGGGGAGCGGCGGCCAGGTGATGCCGCGCGGCGACGTCTCGAGTTCCTTGGCGGGACCCGTGATCGTGGTGGCAAAGGCCGCATCGACGTCGTTGTTGACCATGCCTTTCCACATTGCGCCGTAGCTTGCGAATTCCACGATCCTGACGTCGCTCTGCTTGAGATCGCCGAAGGCGAGGATGGCGAGGGCGTTCTGGTTCAGCGCCGGCGAGCCGACGACGAAGCCGACGCGCTTGTCCTTGAGCTGCTTGATCTCGGTCACGCCGGTGTCGCGGGCGACGCCGAGCGAGCCGGCGTTGCAGTCGACCGAGGACAACACAAGCTGCAGGGACTGCGGACCCCATTCCTTGGCGCCGAATTCGAACACGCCTTCCTGGGCGAAATAGGAACCGGAGCCCATGGCGGACAATGCCGCTCGCTTGGCACGCAGCGGCGCCAGCCGCGCCACGTCATTGCCGGCCGGCAGCACGCGGACATCGGTGCCGAATTTGTCCTTCATCATCTTGCCGACGCCGACCGCGATGTTGAAGCCGGCGGTGCCGGTATCGTAGGCGGTGAACGTCATGGTCGATGGCAGCTTGACGTCCTGGGCAGATGCCACCGCCGCCGTGAGCGAGAGGGTCGCCGCTGCGATTGGCGCAAGCGACATCAATCGGTGAATCATGCTGTTTCCTCCAGGATAGGTTTCGCTATGCGAAATGTCTTTGTTGAACGGATCATGTCATCGGCGGATTGCGATGGCAACGTCGCTCATTTTCGCGAGCCATAATGCTAGGCAGATTGTCGCGGAAGCTTCGTACAAAAGTCTATTATTACTATTGCTAGGCTTCGACGATCGCGACGACCTGTCCTTCGGCGATGACGTCGTCGAGTTTCACCAGCAATGACTTGAGTTTTCCCGTTGTGGTGGAAGTGACGGGAATTTCCATCTTCATGGCTTCGACGAAAGCGATCTCGTCGCCATCGCCGACGCTGGCGCCGGTTTCGAAGGGAAGCGCGCACACGCGGCCGGCGACTTCGGTAACAATCTTGATATCTGGCATAACCGTTCTCTCCCAGGGACCGTCTGACGGACTGATCGCCCTCGTGAACGGCTTTTTGTTGTAGCCGCAGATTGCCTGAGGTAGCGTGTTCTGCAAGTGGAATTTTATTCCGCAGGGCGGAATGGAGCCAAAACAAATGGGAAGACGCTCGGAACGGCTTAGCAAGCAGGGCATGCTTGCCAGCGACCTCGCAGGCGAGGGCGATGTGATTCAGGTGGTGTCGCGGGCGTTCGACGTCCTGCGCTGCTTCGAAGGTCACGAGGCAAGGCTCGGCAATCTGGAAATTTCCAGTCGCTGCGGCCTGCCGCGATCGACGGTATCGCGGCTCACGCACACGCTGACGCGGATGGGGCAACTGGTTTACCTGCCGCGCGATCAGAAATACCGCATCGGCCCGAGTGCGGTGGCGATGAGCACGTCGATGATGAAAGGGTTGCAGCTTCGCAACCTGATCCGCTTGAGGCTGCAGGATGTCGCCGAGCAATTGCCGGGCACCGTCGGCTTCGTGATCCCGGATCGCTTTCATCTGGTCTATCTTGAATATGCACGCGCGGCGAACGCGCTCGGCCTGCACGAGGCCACCGGCAGCCGTATCTCGATGACCAGCACGGCGGCGGGCTTCGCCTATACGGCCGCGCTCGATACCGATGTCGGCGATGCCTTGATCTGCGAGATGGAGCGGGAGATTCCCGCCAATGTGGGCGTGCTGAAGTCGTGTATCGAGGCCAATCGCCGCCATTTGCAGGAGCGCGGCTACGTGGTGGCCCTCGGCACCTGGAGCCCGCACATCAACGGCGTCGCGGTGCCGATGTGGTCGCCGCAATATCAGACCTATGTGGTCGCGACGATCGGCCTGTTGTCGGCCATGTTCGACGAGAAGCGGTTGCGCGAGGAAGTGGCGCCGCAGATGCTCGAACTCGGCTCGGCGATCGGCGGATTGCTCGAAGGCGGCGAGGGCGATATTTTCGCCAACCGCCTGGAAAGAAAGGTGCTGCCGGTGCCTTCACATAACAACAACAAAATAATCAAGGCGGAGGATACGAATGAACTGGAAGCCGGAACTCGACGACCTCGCCCGGCGCGAAGCGTTCGCGCGCGAGATGGGCGGCGTTGACAAGGTCAAGCGCCAGCATGACCAGGGCCGGCTCACCGTTCGTGAGCGCATCGACAGACTGATCGACGAGAATTCCTTTCACGAGATCGGCGCGATTTCCGGCATTGCCGAATACGACGGCAACAGCGAGCTCAAGAATCTGACGCCGGCCAACTGCGTGTTCGGCCGCGGCAAGATCGACGGCCGCACGGTGGTCGTGGTCGGCGACGATTTCACCGTGCGCGGCGGCTCCGCCGATGCCTCGATCTCGGCCAAGCCGCTGATGGCCGAGGAAATGGCACATGATTTCCGGCTGCCGATCATTCGTGTGATCGAAGGCTCCGGCGGCGGCGGTTCGGTGAAAACCATCGAAACCCGCGGTGCGGCGAATCTGCCGGGCGGCGTCGGCGGCACGCGCTGGTACTGGTTCACGACCTCGAACATGGCGCGGGTGCCGGTCGTGGCGCTGGGCCTCGGTTCGGTTGCGGGCCTTGGCGCCGCGCGTCTTGCGGCCAGCCATTACTCGATCATGACGAAGAACTCGGCGATGTTCGTTGCCGGTCCGCCCGTCGTCAAACGCCTGGGCCAGGATCTGACCAAGCAGGAACTCGGCGGTGCTGACATCCAGACCCGTGCGGGCGGCGTCGACGATGCCGTCGATACCGAGGAAGAGGCGTTCCAACGTGCCCGGCGCTTCCTGTCTTATCTGCCGTCCTCGGTCTACGATCTGCCGCCGACCACGGCGTGCACCGATGATCCGGAGCGTGCCGAGGAATCGCTGATGAAGGCGGTGCCGCGCAACCGCCGTCAGGTCTACAAGATGCGACCCATTATCGACGCCGTCGTCGACAAGGGCTCGTTCTTCGAGGTCAACACCAATTTCGGCCGCCCGGTCATCACGGGCCTTGCCCGTCTCGACGGCCGTGCGGTGCTGCTGCTGGCGAGCGATCCCTTCCATTATGGCGGGTCGTGGACGTCGGAAGCCTGCCAGAAGGTGGTGCGCTGGGTCGACTTCGCCGAGACGTTCCATCTGCCGGTTGTCTATCTCATGGATTGCCCGGGCTTCATGATCGGGCTCGAGGCCGAGAAGTCGGCGACCATCCGCCACGGCGTGCGCGCGATGGCCGCGGTCAACCAGTCGACCGTGCCATGGTGCACGATCATCGTGCGCAACGCGTTCGGCGTCGCCGGCGTCGTGCACCAGCCGGCCAACCGCTATTCGATGCGCTACGCCTGGCCATCAGCCTATTGGGGTTCGCTGCCGCTGGAAGGCGGCATCGAGGCCGCCTATCGCGCCGACATCGACGCGGCCGACGATCCCTCAGCGAAGCTGAAGGAGATCGAAGACCGTCTCAACAAGCTGCGTTCGCCGTTCCGCTCGGCCGAAAAATTCTGGGTCGAGGAAGTCATCGATCCCCGCAAGACGCGGTCGCTGCTCTGTGAGTTCGCAAGGTTGGCGGAGCCGATCCGCACCGCGGGTCCGTCGAAGAATATGACGATTCGGCCGTAGCTCCCCCGGACGTATCAATCGCAGGTGGGCAAAGGAGCGTAAGCGACGTGCCCACCATCCGTCATCGAGTGATCGGCCAAATGGGGGGCACGCTGCGCTTTGCCCACCCAACGGCAGTCTTTACGCCGCCGCCGCTTTCGGCGCCGGCCGCGAGATCGTCAGCACGAACAATGCGGCGATGATGCAGAGCGCACCGGCGACGAAGAACGCCGGCAGATAGGTTGCCAGCATCGTGCGCGACATCCCGGCGCCGAAAGCTGCAACACCCGCGCCGAGTTGATGGCCGGCAAAGATCCAGCCGAACACGAGGTTGGCGCGCTCGGCGCCGAATTTCTGCGCCGTGAGCCGTACCGTCGGTGGTACGGTGGCGATCCAGTCCAGTCCGTAGAAAACCGCGAACAGCGACAGGCCATAGAACGAGAAGTCGGTGAAGGGCAGGAACAGCAGCGACAGGCCGCGCAGGCCGTAATACCAGAACAGCAGCCAGCGATTGTCGTACCGGTCCGACAGATAGCCCGATGCGATGGTGCCGACGAAGTCGAAAATGCCCATCGCTGCGAGCAGGCTCGCCGCCTGCACCTGCGGAATGCCGAAGTCGAGGCACATCGGGATCAGGTGCACCTGGATCAGGCCGTTGGTGGACGCGCCGCAAATGAAGAAGGTCGCGAACAGCACCCAGAACACGCCAGTCTTCGACGCATCGCGCAGCGTGCCGAGCGCCACCGCCGCGATCGGCGCGGTGCTGGGCGGCGGCGCGGGCAACGGCTTGCCGCTTTCGTCGCCGAATGGCCGCAGGCCGACGTCGCTCGGGCGGTCGCGCATCACCATCAGCACGGCAAACGCCGCGACGCCGAGCATCACGCACACCAGGCTCAGCGCGATGCGCCAGCCATATGCCTCGGTCAGACTTGCCAGCAGCGGCAGGAATGCGAGCTGTCCCGTCGCCACGCTGGCGGTGAGGATGCCGACGACGAGCCCGCGACGCGCGACGAACCAGCGCGCGGCAATCGTAGCCCCGAGCACCAGCGCGGTCATGCCGGTGCCGAGACCGATGACGACGCCCCACAGCAGGATCAATTGCCAGACCTGCGTCATCGCCAGCGATGCGAGCAGGCCGGATACAACGACCAGGAGGGCCAGCAGCGTGATGTTGCGCAGCCCGTAGCGGTTCATCAGCGCCGCCGCGAACGGTGCCATCAGTCCGAACAGGACGAAGCGGATCGAGAGCGCGGAGGAAATCTCGGCGGTCGTCCAGCCGAACTCTTTCTGCAGCGGCACGATGAAGACGCCGGGTGCACCGACGGTGCCGGCCGAAATCAGCGCGGTGAGGAACGTCACGCCGACCATCACCCAGCCATAGTGGATGCTGCGGCGGGCGAGGGCGGCGGACAGCCAGTTCGAAATCATGGTGCGGAGAATTTCGGTTCGAGGATGTGCTTCGTCATATCTACCCATTTATGGCGCATCACCAGCATGACTTAAATGCCCAACTTCCCTCATTTCAGGACATGAACCTAATGCGTGATCCGCTCCACCGCGATCGCGGTGGCTTCGCCGCCGCCGATGCACAGCGCCGCCACGCCGCGCTTGAGGCCCTTCGCCTCCAGCGCATGCAGCAGCGTCACGATCAACCGCGCGCCGGTCGCGCCGATGGGATGGCCGAGCGCACAGGCGCCGCCGTTGATGTTGAGCCTGTCACGGGAAATGCCGAGATCCTTCTGCGCGGCCATCGCCACCACGGCAAAGGCTTCGTTGATCTCGAACAGATCGACGTCGCCGGCGCTCCAGCCGACTTTGTCCAGCAGCTTGCGGATTGCCGGGATCGGCGCCGTGGTGAACCATTGCGGTTCCTGGCTGTGGGTCGCGTGTCCCTTGATCTCGGCCAGCATCGAAAGTCCCTCGCGATCGGCCAGCGAACGCTTGGCGAGGACGAGCGCTGCGGCGCCGTCGGCATTGGCCGAGGAGGCGGCCGGCGTGATGGTGCCGTTGCTGCGGAACGCGGGCTTCAATCCCGGTATCTTGGCCGGATCGACCTTGAGCGGATGCTCGTCATTGGCGACGATGCGCGGTCCGGCCTTCTCGATCAGCGTGATCGGCGCAATCTCGGCCTTGAACGCCCCGCCTTCGACGGCCTTGCGCGCACGGGTCAGCGTTTCCATCGCATAGGCGTCCTGATCGCCGCGGGTGAACTGATAGGCTTCGGCGGTGGCCTCGCCGAAATCGCCCATCGAGCGGCCGGTCTCGTAGGCGTCTTCCAGTCCGTCCATCATCATGTGATCGAGGATCCGGTCGTGGCCGACGCGGTATCCGCCGCGCGCCTTGGCCAGCAGATAGGGCGCATTGCTCATGCTCTCCATGCCGCCGGAGACGACGATATCGGCCGTGCCGGCGTTGATGATGTCGTGGGCGAGCATGGTGGCTTTCATGCCGGAACCGCAGACCTTGTTGATGGTGGTGGCGCCGGTGGCATCGGGCAGTTTCGCGCCGCGGGCGGCCTGGCGGGCCGGGGCCTGGCCTTGTCCGGCCGACAGCACGTTGCCCATGAACACTTCGTCGATCCGTTCGGGCGCCAGCTTGGCGCGCTCCAGCGCCGCGCCGATCACGTGCGAGCCGAGCTTGTGGGCGCTGAGCGGCGACAACTCGCCCATGAAGCGGCCAAGCGGGGTGCGGGCGGCGGACAGGATGACAACGGGATCGGAAGCGGCGGCCATGGCAGGGGCTCCTCTGTTAGCGCCAACTAATGAGATTACGATCATCATATGATGCGCTGCAAAAATTGCAACCGACCATCCCACGAAAAGGATCGGCGGCCCCATGAATAAAATTGGTGGTTCGGATGAGAGAAATTGATCCGGTCTGCGAAAAGGCGTCCTTCGCAGGCTATTCCAGCCCGTCCAGTGCCGTCCGGATCGCCTTCCTGAAGGCGGCAATGTCGCCGAGCTCGTGGCCGAGCAGCAGCGCCAGCCGGGTCAGGAACAGCGCTTCGCGCTCAGCCCCGGCCGAATCGATTGCCGTCGCCAGCGTCTCGTAGGCAGCCTCGAAATCTTCAAACGGCATGGTGCTCACGGCGTTTCGCCTCCCAGGCAGACTTCCGCTGACTTGATGATCTCGGCGGCAACGGCGCTCCTCCATCGTCCAGCGATGTGCAGGTCGGGCCGCAGCAGATACAGCGTGCCGGATGCCGCCGCGTAGAGGCGGGCGATCTCGCCGTCAGTGTCGGCGATCGCGGTTGGCCCGGCTTGCGCTCCCACGACCAGCGACACCAGCCGCTTGTCGATCCGGTGCAACTGCTCGAGCAGGAGCGTTTGTTCGGCCGCGGGCTGGCCTGCGCAGAACAGGATCGCCGTCATGCCGTGTCCGGCGCGATCGAGCAGGTGGCTGCCGTCGGGGAGTTTGGCGTTGAGGGCGACGCTGCCGCACGACGGCCCGCCCGCGAACTCGCCGTCGCGGCCGGGATGGAGCGTCAGCGGACTCTGCGAATAGGTGTAAGGCTGCATCTGCCGGGGGTTGGCGAGTCCGCGCGGAAATTCATGTTTCAGGCTGAGCGACAGCGCCGCCTCCCGCGCCAGCCGCCAGCCGCGCGTCGGCGGCGTCATGAAGCGCGTGCTCTTGGTGGCGTTGGCAAAGACGTCGAGCGTGGCGCCGCGCCGCTCCGGCGAATAGCTGTCGAGCAGCCGGTCGTCGGCCTCGCCGTGAAGCACCAGCGCCAGCTTCCAGCCGATGTTCTCGGCATCCGCCAATCCGTTATTGAGCCCGCGCACGCCGAAAATCGGCACGATATGCGCGGCGTCGCCGATGAAGAAAATGCGGCCGTGGCGATAATCGTCGAGGCAGAGCGTATTGGCGGAATAGACGCTCCACCATTCCAGATCCCACGATGTGGTGTGGCCGATATCGCGGAGGATCGCGCCGACGCGGGCGCGAAGGTTGTCTTCCCTGAGCGCCTCTTCCTCGCTCTCGCCCTCGCGCAGCTGGTAGTCGATGCGCCAGAGATTATCGGGCTGCTTGTGGATCAGCACGGTGCCGCCGGGATTGCCGGCGGGCTCGAAGAACGCCCGCCGCTCGGTCGGAAAATCGTGATCCATCCGGATATCGGCGATCACGTAGCGGCCTTCATAATTGTCGCCCTTCAGCCGCAGCCCCAGCATCGAACGCACAGGCGAGCGCGCCCCGTCAGCGGCCAGCAAATAGAAGGCATCGAGATAATATTCGCCTTCCGGCGAGGCGATGCGGGCGCAGATGCCGTCGGTATGGTTTTCGATGCCCGCAAGCTCGCTCTGCCAGCGCATGTCGATCAGCGGATTGGCGGCCACCGCATCGTGCAGATATTTCTCGATGTACTGCTGCTGCAGATTGTACATCGGCAGATACTTCTCGCCCGGCGGCTGCGCCATCTCGAGCTGAAAGATCTGCTCACCGCGGTAATAGCTGCGACCGTAGCGCCAGCCCAGCGCCTTGGCCTCGAACGGCGCGACGGCGCCGATCCGTTCCAGGATGTGCATGCTCGGCCGCGCGATACAGATGGCGCGGCTGCCGTCGTTGAAGGTGTCCTTGCGGTCGATCAGCACGCTCCTGATGCCGTAGCGTGCCAGCACCAGCGCGGCGGTCATGCCGATCGGGCCGGCGCCGGAGATCAGGACCGGATGCCGTACGGTCGCGCCGTCGAGCTCGGCGACGCGCCTGGCCGCAAAGCGGGGATAGTCGAAGTAGAGCGACTCCAGCGGTCCCTTTCCGGCAGGCCTCATGCGTCCCTCCGTTTATCGCTTGCGGTCGAGAAATCCCTGCATCAGCCGCTGCGGCTCGCCGGTCAGGAAGGATTCGCCGAACACGCCGACGCTCAGATTGACCGACTCGGTCAGCGGCAATTCTTCCCACTGGCGCAGCAGCGCCTTCTGGATGCGCAGCGCCTCCGGCCCGCATTCCAGCAGGGCCTTCACGGTATGCTCGACCGCGTCATCGAGCCCGCCTTCCTTGGCGACGACGTCGAGAAAGCCCCAGGCGAGCGCCGTCGGCGCATCGATGTTTTCCGCCGTCATCACCAGCCACCGCGCACGGCCCCAGCCGATCAGCCGCGGCAGCAGGGCCGCATGGATCACCGAGGGAATACCGACGCGTACTTCGGGCATGCCGAATCTGGAATCGTGCGCGGCGATCCGGAAATCGCAGGCGGCGGCAACTTCGAGCCCGCCGCCCAGGCACCAGCCGGGCAGCCGCGCGATCACGGGGGCCGGAAACTTTCGGATCGCTTCGCAGAGGTCGCGCAGGCGGGTGATGAAGGCTTCGGCGGACTTCTGGTCGAGTTTCGCCATCTCCTTGATGTCGGCGCCGCCGATCATGCTCTTTTCGCTCTGGCCGGCGAGAATGACGGCGCGAATGGTCTTGTCGCCGGCGAGCTTCTCGAATCCCTCGCGGACACCGTTGGTCACGGCGGAGGAGAGGATATTCAGCGAACCTGCGTTGCAGATCGTCAGGCGAACGACGCCTCGTGCATCGCGGTCGATCCCGCAATGCGGATTGAGCATTTCCATCTTGTTTTCCCGGACGTGGACTGTGACGGTTGGCGCCACTTCCCGGACATTGCGGCGGCTTGTCAAGGGCGTCGGGCAGGGCGTTGCATCGGGAAGGATCGCCATATAAAATGACGATCATCATTTAATGGAGCCTGCCATGACCCTAACCGATACCGTCGACCTCTTCGATCCCGCTACCCGCCGCCAGCGCGTGGTGGACTGGCAGGCGCCGGGACCGATAGCGAGGGCCGCGATGGGCATGTCCGGCCTCGACATGGTCCGCGCGATCCGTGACGGTATTCTGCCGCCGCCGCCGATGGCCAGGCTGATCGGGTTCATCATGACCGTCGCCGAGCCCGGGCAGGTCGTGATGGAACTGGCGCCCGAAGAGAGCCTGGAAAACACCATTGGCCTGCTGCACGGCGCCACTGCTGCGGCACTGCTGGATACCGCCATGGGCTGCGCGATCTCGACCATGCTGCCGGCCGGGCAGACGTCGGTCACGCTGGATCTGAAGCTGACCTATCTGCGGCCGCTGTCGGTTCGCTCCGGAACCATCGCGGCGGAAGGCAAGGTGATCAAGATCGGCCGCCAGACCAGCTACACCGAAGGTTTCGTCCGCGACGGCGCCGGTAATCTTGCGGTGCACGCAACCGCCACATTCACCATGATTGGAGCGGAAAAGTCGAAATAGATGCAGCTTTTCGGGCGCGAAACTGCTATTATATGACCATAAACATCTTATGGGATGCCAGCCGACGGGATCGCGATGCGCTATTCGAAGGAGCACAAGCAGGAAACCCACGCGCGGATCGTGAAGAAGGCCTCGGTCCGGCTTCGCGAAAAGGGCGCGCATGGCATCGGCGTCGCCGACCTGATGAAGGAGGCCGGCCTCACCCATGGCGGCTTCTACGCCCATTTCGATTCGCGCGAGGCGCTGGTCATCGAGGCCTTCGCCTATGCGATGGACCGCTCCACCGAACGCTGGCGCAAGGTCGCGGAAGCAACCCCGCCGGAGAAGCGGTTCTCGACCATCGTCGAGAACTATCTGACCACCGTTCACCGCGACGACCCCGGCCATGGCTGCGCGGTGCCGGCGCTGGGCGCCGAAATCGCCCGCGAAAGCCTGAAAACCCGCAAGGCGTTTTCGGTCAAGCTCGAGCAGATGGTCGACATGATGGCCGACCAGGTGCCCGACGTGCCGCGCAAGGCCGCGCGCAAGCAGGCCATTGCTGCGCTCACCACCATGATGGGCACGCTGGTGCTGTCGCGCGTCGCGGGGAATGGCGAGTTCTCGGATGAGATTCTGGCCTCCGGACGTGAGGCGGCTTTGGGCAGGGCAGCGGCAAAGCCGGTTGCGAAGAAGGTCCGAGCCAAGGCGAATTGATTCGTAGGATGGGTGGAGCGCAGCGATACCCATCATCTTGCCATGCGCACCGGCATTGATGGGTATCGCTGCGCTCCACCCATCCTACAATTTTCCCCCGAACAGCGCCCGCTCGCTCTCCACCGTCTCCAGAATGTAATCCGCCACCGCCCGGATCCGCGCCAGATCCTTGCTGTCGGCGTGCATCAGCATCCAGAATGTCCGCGAGATCGTGATCTCGTTCGGCAGCACCGGCCGCAATCCCGGGTGCGCCGACGCCATGAAGTGCGGCAACACGGCGATGCCGAAACCGGCGAGCGTGGCATTGAGCTGCGCGATCAGATTGGCGCTGCGGAACTTGGCCGAAATTTTCGGCGAAACCTGCGGCAGATAATCCAGCTCCGGCGTGAACAGCAATTCCTCGATATAGCCGACAAAGCGATGCCCCGGCAGATCGCTGCGCGCGGCGATCTTCGGCGCGCGGTCGAGATAGGCGGGGGCAGCGTAGAGCCCGAGCGTGTAGTCGAGCAGCTTGCGGCCGACGATCCGGCCCTCCTTCGGCATCGTCAGGCTGATCGCGATATCGGCCTCGCGCTTGGACAGGCTGAACAGGCGGGCCGTGGCGACGAGCTGCAGGTCGAGATCGGGGTACCGCTCGGTGAACTTCAGCAGCCGCGAGGCCAAAAAATGGCTGCCGAACCCGTCGGGGGCGCCGATCCGGACCGTGCCGGTGAGATGCGCCCGCGAGCCGCCGACCGCCTCCTGGTTGGCGACGATGGTCGATTCCAGGGCTTCGGCGCTGTCGGCGACGCGTTGGCCGGCTTCGGTCAGCAGGTACCCCGTTTTGCGACGATCGAATAATTTGGCCGACAGGTGCCGCTCCAGCCGGTCGACACGGCGGATCACTGTGGCATGATCGACCGACAGTTGTTTGGCGGCAGCCGAAACCGAGCCGCCGCGCACAATGGCAAGCACGAAGCGGAAGTCATCCCAGTCGATCGAACGGTCGCCTTGATCCTGCATTTCCGCACATCTATGGTGCAATTTATCGGACTTGTATCCTAAGAAATGCACGTCAAAAAGGGGTCCAAAGCGGCTCATCCGAAGTCTTTAGGGAGGTTATTCATGCGCTCGATCGGTCATTTCATCGGCGGTAAGGAAGTCAAATGTACGTCCGGACGGACGGCCGACGTGTTCGAGCCGATGACCGGCGACGTCCAGGCCAAGGTTGCGCTGGCTTCCAAGGCCGAAGTCCGTGCCGCCGTCGAGAACGCCGCCGCCGCGCAGGTCGAATGGGCCAACACCAATCCGCAGCGCCGCGCGCGCGTGATGATGAAATTCGTCGAACTGGTGCAGCGCGACTACGACAAGCTCGCCGAACTCCTGGCGCGCGAGCACGGCAAGACCGTTCCCGATGCCAAGGGCGACATCCAGCGCGGCCTTGAAGTCGCAGAATTCGCCTGTGGCATTCCGCATCTGATGAAGGGCGAATACACCGAAGGCGCCGGCCCCGGCATCGACATCTATTCGATGCGCCAGCCACTCGGCGTCGTCGCCGGCATCACGCCGTTCAATTTCCCGGCGATGATCCCGATGTGGAAGTTCGCGCCGGCGATTGCCTGCGGCAATGCCTTCATCCTCAAGCCTTCGGAGCGGGATCCCGGCGTGCCGATGAAACTGGCCGAACTGATGATGGAAGCGGGGCTGCCGCCCGGCATCCTCAACGTCGTCAACGGCGACAAGGAAGCCGTCGACGCCATCCTCGACGATCCCGATATCCGCGCCATCGGTTTCGTCGGCTCGACGCCGATCGCGCAGTACATCTACGAGCGCGCCGCGCAGACCGGCAAGCGCTGCCAGTGTTTCGGCGGCGCCAAGAACCACGCCATCGTGATGCCCGACGCGGACATGGACCAGACCGTCGACGCGTTGATCGGCGCCGGCTACGGCTCGGCCGGCGAGCGCTGCATGGCGATCTCGGTCGCGGTGCCCGT